>NZ_ALEE01000836.1 GCF_000282995.1 Melaminivora alkalimesophila | reverse complement strand
TGGCCGCCGGTGCGCGCGCAGCGAGTCCGCCAGCTCGCCGATCGCTGCCTGCAGCCCGGCCGCCGCCTGCTCGGCCAGGGCGCGGTCCGCTTCCGCCAGGGCGCCGGCCGCCCCGGCCTGCAGCTCGCGGTGGGCCGCCAGGGCCGACAGGTAGCCCAGCAGCGCGTGGACCTGCACCAGCAGCTCCGTGCCGGCCTCGGCGTGGCGACGCACCCAGGGCGGCTCGCGCAGCATGTGGCCAAGTGTGGCGGAGAGCGCCGCGTCTGCGTTGTGCGCGGCGCGCCGCGCCACGCGGTAGTCCAGATCGTCCTCGCGCCCCTCGGCGTGTTGCAGCATGATCTGCTCCAGGTAGCGCGCACAGGCCTGCAGCGCGTCGGCCGCGGCTGCCCCCAGGCGCCGGCCCTGCCAGTCCGGCAGCACCAGCAGCAACGCCGCGGCGGCGATTGCCGCCCCCACCACCGTATCGAGCAGCCGCGCCACGATCAGCGCGTCGCCCTCGGCATCGCCCTGGTGGAACAGCATCAGCACCATCACCGTCACGGCCACCGAGGCGGCCACGTAACGCTGCGTGCGCGTGAGGAAGAACAGCACGCCGCTGCCCAGCGCCAGCAGCGCCTGCACATAGGCCTGCGGAAACAGCCGCAACAGCGCCCAGCCCAGGAGCAGCCCCAGCACCGTGCCGCCGATGCGCTGCGCGAGGCGCACCACGGTCGCGCCATAGGTCGGCTGACG
>NZ_ALEE01000835.1 GCF_000282995.1 Melaminivora alkalimesophila | reverse complement strand
CGGCTGACAGACGATCAGCGTGGTCAGCATGATCCAGTAGCCGTGGCTCGGATCGGCCAGCTGCATCGCGGCCCAGGCGGCCGCCAGCGCCAGCGACAGCCGCACGGCGTGGCGAAACAGCGCCGAGCGCACCTGCAGCTGGGCGCGCACCCTGGCCCAGGCCTCGGCCAGGGAATGCGGCGCCTGGTCGAGCAGGGCGATGTCCTGCGGCAGCACGGCGCCATCCGGCCGGAAGGCCGCCCCCAGCTGGCGTCCCAGCCGGTCCAGGTTGCGTGCCACGCCCCCGAGCGAGCGCAGCGGCCGGCGCCACTGTGCCTGGTCCTGGCGCTGCAGGTAGGCGAGCGCGCCGTGCAGGTCGGCCAGCGCCTGGACATGGGCCTCGTCCGGCTGCGGCGCCCGGCCCCGTCGCAGCGCCTCGGCCAGCGCCTCGCAGGCCTGGGCCTGCAGCAGCAGGGTGCGCTGGCAGCGGTAGGGCACGTCGCTGTGGAACAGCGCCTCGGTCCACTCGCCATAGGGATAGTGCGAGGCGCTGGCGCGCTCGTGGATGTCCTGCGCGATGAAATAACGGTGCAGCAGGCTGCGCAGCCCGCCGCCGGGGGCGTGTCTGGGTCGCATGCGCGCCAGCAGGCTGTCCTTGCAGCTGTTGAGCGCCGCCACCACCCGGGCGTTCGACTGCGCCAGCGCGAGGCGGCGCTGCGGCACGTCCAGCGAGCGCACCGGTTCGAACAGGGCGGCCTTGTGGTTCAGGTACTGCGCCAGCTCCAGGTACAGGGCCGCCAGGGCGTGGCGCACCGGATGCAGCGGCGCCGCTGCCGCCCAGAATACCGACAGCAGCCCATACCACACCGCCCCCGCCAGCAGCAGCGCCGCCACGCGGGGCGCCGGCAGCTGCGGGCCGACCTCGGCCTGCTCGCTGAGGGCCGCATAGAGCGCCAGGATCACCGTGGCCGCGGCGATGGCCCGGTAGCGCCCGCCCACCGCGCCCAGCAGCGTGAAGACGAAGCTGCAGGCCAGCAGCGCCGCCAGCACGCCGATCGGATGCGCGGCCAGCCAGGCGATGG
>NZ_ALEE01000834.1 GCF_000282995.1 Melaminivora alkalimesophila | reverse complement strand
GCGATGGCCAGCGCCACCGAGCCGAAGCACGCCAGCGTCGCCACCAGCGCCTTCGCGCGCCCGCGCCAGCTGTCGTCGGTCTCCGCCAAGGCGCTGGCCAGCGCGCCCAGCAGCAGCGGCACCATCAGTTCCTCGCGCCCGGTGGCCCAGCCCAGCGCCATGACGCCCGCCAGCGCCAGCGCCACGCGCAGCGCATAGGCCCAGGCGATCTCCGCGCCCAGCCGCTGCAGCCACTGCGCGGTGATGCCGTCCATGCCTGCCGCCTGCCGCTTGCCGCTGCCTCAGCCGGTGTTGCGCAGCCCGGCGGCGATGCCGTTGATGCAGATGTGGATGCCGGTGCGCACCCGCTCGTCCCCCTGGCCGGCGCGCCAGCGGCGCATCAGCTCGACCTGCAGGTGGTGCAGCGGATCGATGTAGGGAAAGCGGTGGCGGATCGAGCGCGCCAGCGCGGCATTGCCCGCCAGGCGCTGACGCTGGCCGGTGATGCGCGCCAGCGCCTCGCCCGTGCGTTGCCACTCGGCCTCGATGGCGCCGAAGACGCGCCGGCGCAGCCGCGCATCCGGCACCAGCTCGCTGTAGCGCGAGGCCAGCGCCAGGTCGCTCTTGGCCAGCACCATGTCCATGTTCGACAGCAGGGCATGGAAGAACGGCCATTGCCGGTACATCTTCTGCAGCAGCTGCAGGCGCGCCTTCGGATCCTCGCCCGGAGCCTGCACGAAGGCCTCCACCGCGGCACCGAAGCCATACCAGCCGGGCAGTGTCACGCGGCACTGCCCCCAGCTGAAGCCCCAGGGAATGGCGCGCAGGTCCTCGATGGCCTGGCTGGGCTTGCGCGACGCCGGGCGCGAGCCGATGTTGAGTTCGGCGATCTCGCGGATCGGCGTGGCGTTGAAGAAATACTGGGTGAAGCCGGGGGTCTGGTAGACCAGCGCGCGGTAGGCGGCCATGCTGGCGACCGACAGCTCCTCCGCGGCGGCAAGGAAGGCCTCGCTGGCGGGCTTGGTGGGCTGCAGCAGCGTCGCCTCCAGGGTGGCCGCCACCAGCGTCTCCAGGTTGCGCCGGCCGATCTCCGGGTTGGCGTATTTGGAAGCGATCACCTCGCCCTGCTCGGTCAGGCGGATCTGGCCGCGCACCGTGCCCGGCGGCTGCGCGAGGATGGCCTGGTAGCTGGGGCCACCGCCGCGCCCCACGGTGCCGCCGCGGCCGTGGAACATGCGCAGCGCGATCGGCGCGCGCGGCTCGGCGGCGTTCAGCTCGTCGAACAGCGCCACCAGTGCGATCTCGGCGCGGTACAGCTCCCAGTTGCTGGTGAAGATGCCCCCGTCCTTGTTGCTGTCGCTGTAGCCCAGCATGATGTCCTGCAGCGCGCCGCTCTCGCGCACCAGCGCCGCGATGCCCGGCAGGGCGTAGAAGGCGCGCATGATGGGCGCGGCGTTGCGCAGGTCCGCGATGGTCTCGAACAGCGGCACCACGATGAGCTGCACGCGCGCCCCGGCGTCGCCCAGCGCGCCCTGCATGAGGCCCACCTCCTTTTGCAGCAGCAGCACTTCCAGCAGGTCGCTCACCGTCTCGGTGTGGCTGATGATGTAGTGGCGCACCGCCTGCTCGCCATAGCGCCCGCGCAGTGCCAGGGCCGTCTCGAAGATCGCCAGCTCGGCAGCGGTGTGCTCGCTGTAGGCGGCACCGACCACGCGCAGCGGCCGCGCATCGGCGAGCAGCCGCAGCAGCAGCGCCTGGCGGGCCCCCTCGTCCAGCGCCGCGTAGTCCGGCTCCACCCGTGCCACGGCCAGCAGCTCGGCGATCACGCGCTCGTGCTGGTCCGAGCTCTGGCGCAGGTCCACGGTCGCCAGATGGAAGCCGAAGACCTCCACGGCGCGCATCAGCGGCCGCAGCCG
>NZ_ALEE01000833.1 GCF_000282995.1 Melaminivora alkalimesophila | reverse complement strand
CCGCAGCCGCTCGGCGGTGAGTGCCGCGCCGCGGTGCGAGCGCAGCGACTCGTCGATGGTGCGCAGGTCCGCGAGGAACTCCCCGGCGCTGGCGTAGGCCGGCTGCGGTGCCACCGCATGGCGCGCCGCCTCCACCCCACCGAGCGCACGCAGCGTGGCGGCCAGGCGCGCGTAGATACCCGTCAGTGCGCGCCGGTAGGGCTCGTCCTCGCGGTGCATGCTGTCGTCCGCCGAGCGCTCGGCCAGTTGCTGCATCTGCGGCGAGACCGCCACCAGGCGCGAGGACAGCGACAGCTCCCCGCCCAGCAGGTGCACCTGTTCCAGGTAGTGGCGCAGCGCCACCTCGGCCTGCCGCGACAGCGCCAGCGCCAGCGTGGCGGCGCTCACGTTCGGGTTGCCGTCGCGGTCGCCGCCGATCCACTGGCCCATGCGCAGGAAACTCGCCACCGGATGCGCGGTGCCCAGCTCGCGCTCGAGCTCCGCGTAGATGCGCGGGATCTGGCCGAGGAACGTGGTTTCGTAATAGGACAGAGCGTTCTCGATCTCGTCGGCCACCGTGAGCCGCGCCGGCCGCAGCAGCCGCGTCTGCCACAGCTGCGCCACGCGCGCACGCAGCTGCGCCTCGTTGGCCGCGAGCTGGCGCGGCGTGAGCGTGTCGCGCGTGCTCTTGTAGAGCTGGGCGCGCGTGGCGATCTCGTCGCGTTGCGCCAGCAGCTGCGCGATCTCGCGCTCGGCGTCCAGGATGCTCTTGCGCTGCACCTCGGTCGGGTGCGCCGTCAGCACCGGCGCCACGTAGGCCTGGGCCAGCATGTCGGCCACCGCGCGCGGCGCAATTCCGGCCCAGCGCAGGCGCGCCAGTGCCACCTCGACACTGCCCTCCTGGCTGCTGCCGGCGCGCTCGTGCACCGCGCGGCGGCGGATGTAGTGCTGGTCTTCCGCAAGGTTCGCCAGGTGGCTGAAATAGGTGAAGGCACGGATCACGCTCACCGTCTGGTCGCCGGAGAGCGACTTGAGCAGCTTCTTCAAGGCCCGATCCGCCTCCTGATCGGCGTCGCGCCGAAAGGCCACCGACAGCTTGCGGACCTGCTCGACCAGCTCGTAGGCGGCAGCGCCCTCCTGCTCGCGAATCACGTCGCCCAGGATGCGCCCGAGCAGGCGGATGTCCTGGATCAGCGGCTGGTCCTTGTCGGCGCGGCGCACGGCGGG
>NZ_ALEE01000832.1 GCF_000282995.1 Melaminivora alkalimesophila | reverse complement strand
CGCGCGGCGGGGGCCGGCGCGGCGGGCGGGGCGGTCTCGGGGGCTGGGGCACTCATGCGCGCGGATCTCCTGGGGCGCCGAGGCAGGGACGGTGGGTCGGCACAACGCCCCGGCGCGGCTGTTGCGGCGCAACATGCTAGCACCCCTGCCCGCGCCTGGCGCAGCGCGCGCAGCCGCCGGTGGCGGACGCTCCGGGCTCCGCAACAGCAGCCATCGCGACGGGGCACCGCGCGCGGCGGGCACCCGCGCCACAGCGGATTTCCGCGCTGGCGGCCCACCGGACCCTGTACAGTTGGCGGGTGCCGCCCCGGCCCCGGGCCCCTGCCCAGCGGCCCTGAGCCCTCCCCCAGCCCGCCCTCCTCCCATGCAACCGACCCCTTCCGCCACGCCCCCGTCCATCGTCATCGCCACCCGCGAGAGCCAGCTGGCCCTGTGGCAGGCTCGGCACGTGCAACAGCGGCTGCGCGCGCGCGGGCACGAGGTCGGCTTGCTGGGCATGACCACCCGCGGCGACCAGATCCTGGACCGCACCCTCTCCAAGGTCGGCGGCAAGGGCCTGTTCGTGAAGGAACTGGAAGTCGCCCTCGAGGAGGGGCGTGCCGACATCGCCGTGCACTCGCTCAAGGACGTGCCCATGGAACTGCCCGAGGGCTTCGTGCTGGGCTGTGTCATGGAGCGCGAGGACCCGCGCGATGCCTTCGTCTCGCCGCGCCACGCCTCGCTCGACGCGGTCCCGCCGGGCGGCGTGATCGGCACGTCCAGCCTGCGCCGCCAGGTGCTGCTGCAGGCGCTGCGCCCGGACCTGCGCATCGAGCCGCTGCGCGGCAACGTGAACACCCGGCTGCGCAAGCTCGACGAGGGCCAGTACGACGCCATCGTCCTCGCGGCCGCCGGTCTGAAGCGGCTGGGGATGCACGAACGCATCCGCGCCCTGTTCTCGCCGGAGCAGATGCTGCCCGCCGCCGGCCAGGGCGCGCTGGGCATCGAGGTGCGCGCCGGGCGCGAGGACCTGCTGCGGGCCCTGGCGCCGCTGGCGCACCAAGCCACCTGGCTGGCCGTCGCGGCCGAGCGTGCCGTGAGCCGGGCCATGGGGGGCAGCTGCTCCATGCCGCTGGCCGCGCACGGCCGCTGGCACGGCCAGGAGCTGGAGCTGCACGCCGCCTGGGGCGACCTCGAAGGGCGCCTGCCCCTGGCGCGCGCCCAGGGACAGGCCCGGGTGGAGACGCTGGCGCAGGCCGAGGCGCTGGGCCTGCAGGTGGCCGAACGGCTGCGGGCCGCAGGCGCCGCCTGAAGCAGGCCGTGGCTGCGGCGCGCGCCATCGTTACCCGCCCCGCGCGCGAGGCTGCGCACTGGGTGCACCAGTTGCAGGGCCGGGGCATCCGGGCCGAGGCCCTGCCCCTGATCGAGATCCAGGCGGTCGCCGACCCGGCATTGCGCGCCCGGTTGGCCCAGGCGCGCGCGCAGGCGGACCGTTTCCGGGCCCTGATGTTCGTCAGCCCGAACGCCGTGCAGCATTTCTTCGGGGGGCAGCCGCTG
>NZ_ALEE01000831.1 GCF_000282995.1 Melaminivora alkalimesophila | reverse complement strand
GGGGCCAGCCGCTGCCGGCGGCGCTGCGCGCCGCGCTGGAGGGCGGCGGCACGCGCGCCTGGGCCCCCGGGCCGGGCACGGTGCGGGCCTTGCTGCAGGCGGGTGTGCCGGCCGGCGCCATCGACGCCCCGCCGGCAGACAGTCCGCAGTTCGAGTCCGAGGCACTGTGGCCGATGGTGGCGCCACGCCTGCGGCCTGGCGACCGCGTGCTGGTGGTGCGCGGCGCCAGTTCGGCCCATGCAGCGGCGGTGGGCGGCCATGGCCGCCCTTGGCTGGGCCAGCAGCTGCAGGCCGCCGGCGCCGAAGTGGAATTCGTCGCCGCCTACGCGCGCGCGCGCCCGGTGCTCGACGCAGCAGGCCGGCGACTGGCCGAAGCCGCCGCGGCGGACGGCAGCATCTGGCTGTTCAGCAGCTCCGAGGCGCTGGGGCACCTGCAGGCGCTCCTGCCCGGCCAGTCGTGGCGGCAGGCGCGCGCCGTGGCCACGCACCCGCGCATCGCCACGGCCGCACACGCCGCCGGCTTTGGACGGGTTCGGCAATCCCGCCCCTGTGCGAGCGAGGTCGCCGCCTCGATAGAATCCTTCGACCATGTCGACTGAGCCGATCGCCGGACACAGCCCACCGCTTGCGCCCCCCGCGCCGCAGGGCAGCAGCCCCGCCGGGCGCGCGGGCAGCGTGCTGCTGGGCCTGGTGGCGATGGCGGCCCTGGCCAGCTCCCTGCTGCTGTGGCAGCGCCTGTCCTCCATCCAGGAACAGCTGGCGCGCCAGAGCGCCGATTCCTCCGCCCAAGCCATCGAGGCACGCGCCATGGCGCGCGAGGCGCAGGAGCTCACGCGCGAGGCCGCCGGGCGCCTGGCGGTGCTGGAAGCGCGTGTGGGCGAGGTGGCGCTGCAGCGCACCCAGCTCGAGGAGCTGATGCACAGCCTGTCGCGCACGCGCGACGAGAACCTGGTGGTGGACATCGAGGCGGCGCTGCGCCTGGCCCAGCAGCAATCGCAGCTGACGGGCAGCCTCCAGCCCCTGGCCGCGGCACTGAAATCCGCCAGCCAGCGCATCGAGCGCGCCGCTCAGCCGCGGCTTGCGCCGGTGCAGCGCGCCATCGAGCAGGACCTGGAGCGCCTGGCGCGCGCCAGCGTGACCGACACCGCCGGGCTGCTCGGCCGCCTGGATGACCTCGTGCGCCAGGTGGAGGACCTGCCGCTCGCCTCGGCAGTGGCGCAGGCCCACGCCATGCGCCGGCCGCAGGAGCCTGCGCCGTCCGGCCCGGCGCCCGCCAGCGACCCGCCGGCCGCCGATCCGCCCCGCTGGCGCGCCCTCCTGCAGCGCGCCTGGGAAGGCACGCGCGACGAGCTGCGCGGCCTGGTGCGCGTGCGCCGCATCGACTATCCCGAGGCCATGTTGCTGGCCCCCGAGCAGGCCTACTTCCTGCGCGAGAACCTCAAGCTGAAGCTGCTCAACGCCCGCCTGGCCGTGCTCGCGCGCCGCATGGATTCGGCGCGCGCCGACATGCAGGCGGCCAGCATCTCCATCGGACGCTACTTCGACCTGGGCTCGCGCCGGACCCAGGCCGCCTTGTCCTCGCTCCAGCAGTTGCAGCAGCACGTGCGCACCGCCGAGCTGCCGCAGCTGGACGATACTTTCGCGGCCCTGTCCACCGCCGCGGCTGGCCGCTGAACCCGGGACGGGCTCTCCCATGCGCGTCGCACTCTGGCTCTTGGCACTGTTCGGCGTCGCCGTCGCGGCCGCCCTGTTTGCGGGCAACAACCAGGGCACGGTGACCCTGTTCTGGCCGCCCTACCGCATCGACCTGTCGCTCAACATGGTGCTGCTGCTGCTGGTGGGCGCCTTTGCCCTGCTGCACGCCGCCCTGCGCGGCAGCGCGGCGCTGCTCGAGCTGCCGCTGCGCGCCCAGCGCTGGCGCCGCCAGCAGCGCGAGCGTGCCATGCATGGCGCCCTGCTCGACGCCCTGGCGCAGCTGCTGGCCGGCCGCTTCCTGCGTGCCCGGCGCGCGGCCCAGTCTGCGATCACCCAGCAGGAATCCCTGGCGGACGCGGCCGGCAAGGTGCCACACTGCCTGCACCTGCGCACCCTCGCGCACGTGGTCGCCGCCGAGGCCTCGCACGCACTGCAGGACAGCGCACGCCGCGAAGCCCACCTGCAGGCCGCGCTCGACGGAATTCCCGCCAACGGCCAGGACGGGCTGGCCGAGTTGCGTGAGGGCGTGCAATTGCGTGCGGCGCGCTGGGCGCTGGACGAGCGCGACGCCGCGGCCGCACTGGAGCGGCTGGCCGCCCTGCCTTCGGGGGCCGCGCGCCGCACCCTGGCGCTGCGCGTGCGCTTGAAGGCCGCCCGGCTGGCGCGGCACATCCCGGAGGCCCTGGAGACGGCACGCCTGCTCGCCAAGCACAACGCCTTCTCGCCGGCGGCGGCGGCCAGCCTGCTGCGCGGCCTGTTGCTGGAACTGCTCGACACGGCACACGACCCCGCCCAGCTCGACCGCCTGTGGCAGGGCCTGGAGGGCAGCGAGCGCCGGATCCCCGACGTGGCGGTGCATGCCGCGCAGCGCCTGGCGCGCCTGGGCGGCGACCCATCCCAGGTGCGGGCCTGGCTGCTGCCGGTCTGGGAGGACATGGTCTCGGGCGGGCGCGAGGCGCTGGGTGGGCCGCGCGGTCTGCGGCTCATCCTGACGCTGCAGGACAACCTGGAAGGCCTGGACGCGGCATGGCTGGGCCGCATCGAGTCCGCCCAACGCGCGCATCCCCAGGATCCCCGCCTGCAGTACCTGGCGGCCATGGCCTGCGTGCACCGTGGCCTGTGGGGCAAGGCCCAGCAGCAGCTCGCCCAGGCAGCCCCGCGCCTGGGCGAGGCGGCCCTGAAGGCGCGCGCCTGGAAGGAGCTGGCCCGCCTTGCCGAGCAACGCGGCGATGCGCAGGCCGCCGCCCAAGCCTGGAAAGAAGCCGCGCTGGCGGCCCCCTAGGGCGCGCGGCGCGGGCGGGCGCAAAAGCCCGTCAGCGGCGCCGCCGCGGCCCCATGCCGAGCGCTTCCTTTTGCTTTTGCAGGCGCTCGGCCTTGCGCCGATCCATCTTCTCCATGGCCTTGCGCTTGGTCCGCCCGGAGGCATCGGACCACGCCCACCAGACGGCGGTGACGGCAAAGGGCGACAGCACCCACCACCAGGCCCACTGCGCGACCGGATCGACCTCCAGGTATTTGAGCGCCGTCAACAGCAGGCCCAAAAGCAGCACATACATCGGCTCAACCTCCCGGCCCGCGCGGCCATTTCCTACCCTGCGGCCGGCGTCGACCACTACAATCACAGCAGAACGCAAATGTATCGCAACCCCACAGGAACCTCACCATGAAGCGTACCTTGATCACCCTTGCCATGTCGCTGTCGGTGGCAGCACCCGCCTTCGCCGACCAGGCCCTGGCCACTTCCAAGAACTGCATGGCCTGCCATGCCGTGGACAAGAAGCTGGTCGGCCCCGCCTACAAGGACGTGGCGGCCAAGTACGCCGGCCAGGCAGGCGCGGCCGACAAGCTGGCCGAGCACATCATGAAGGGCAGCTCCGGCATCTGGGGTCCGGTGCCGATGCCGGCCAACCCCCAGGTGAAGCCCGACGAGGCCAAGAAGCTGGCCGACTGGGTGCTCTCGCTGAAGTGATGTCTCGGGCCGCGGGCCCGTGCCACCTGAAAAGCTTGAGAAGCCGCAGCGCGCAAGCCCTGCGGCTTTTCTGTCGCTCCTGAGGCCTGCCGCCGCTCACAGGCGCAGGCTGGGTTCGATCGGCGGATTGACCGGGCCCTGGGGCCCGCCGCGGCGCTGCAGCTGGTCTTCCAGCTGGCCGACGTAGGCGGCCGTGACGTTCTCCGACTCGCGCGCCCGGGCGTTCATGCGCGCCTCCAGCGCATCCATGCGCGCCAGCAGGGCCGTCTGCTGGCTCTCCAGGAAGCCGCGCAGTTCGGTGAAGCGCGAGGCTTCGGCCTTGTCGGCCAGTTCGCGCTGCGCCGACAGTTCCTTGGTGTGGCGGCGCGTCTCGACCAGCACCGAGCCGTGCAGCGCCAGGACATAGGCCACAAAGAACACCGCCAGCACTGCCGTAAGGCCCAGCATCAGCAGGCCCAGCGGGGCCACGATGGAGGTCACGCCCAGGGAGACGGTCGTCGGCGTGGACAGGGTGGTCCAGTTCAGCGCGGCAAGTGCGCCGATCGCAACCACGATGAGCAGGAGAAACAGGGTGCGCAGATTCATGGGACAGGCTCTCGATGGATGGCGCCCGGGCAGCAACCGGGCAGACCGCTGTTGTACCCCAAGCGGGCGCCGTGTGCCGCTTGGCTCCTGCGGTTTGCGGCCCGCGCCTACATGCTGCCTGCGCGAAAAGGCCGCCCGCAGGCGGCCAGGGCAGGGGCGCGCCGGCAGCTCACGCTGCCGCCTGGATCAATTGGTCTGCGCCAATTGATCGGATCGGACGCGATTCTGGTGCACACCTCACATCGCTGCGCGATATGAGTGCGCCCCGAACCCCGCAAGCGCTGCGCGCCGGCAGCTCACGCTGCCGCCTGGATCAATTGGTCTGCGCCAATTGATCCAGGATTGCGGGGTTCTCCAGGGTGCTGGTGTCCTGGGTGATGGCTTCGCCCTTGGCGAGCGAGCGCAGCAGGCGGCGCATGATCTTGCCCGAGCGCGTCTTGGGCAGGTTCTCGCCGAAGCGGATGTCCTTCGGCCGCGCGATCGGACCGATCTCGCGCGCCACCCAGTCGCGCAGCTCCTTGGCGATCTGCTGGGCCTCCTCGCCCTCCGGGCGCGGGCGCTTGAGCACCACGAAGGCGCAGATCGCCTCGCCCGTGACGTCGTCGGGCCGGCCGACCACCGCCGCCTCCGCCACCAGGTCGGTCTTGGCCACCAGCGCGGACTCGATCTCCATGGTTCCCATGCGGTGGCCCGAGACGTTCAGCACGTCGTCGATCCGGCCGGTGATGCGAAAGTAGCCGCGGTCCTCGCTGCGCACGGCGCCGTCGCCCGCCAGGTAGATCCGGCCGCCGAGCTCCTCAGGGAAGTAACTCTTCTTGAAGCGCTCCGGATCACCCCAGATGGTGCGGATCATCGAAGGCCAGGGGCGCTTGATGACCAGCATCCCGCCCGCGCCGTTTGGCAGGTCATGGCCGGTCTCGTCGACCACGGCCACCGCCATGCCCGGCAGCGGCAGCGTGCAGGAACCCGGCACCAGCGGCGTGGCGCCCGGCAGCGGGGTGATCACGTGGGCGCCGTTCTCCGTCTGCCAGAAGGTGTCGACGATCGGGCAGCGCTCGCCCCCGACGTTCTTGTAATACCACATCCAGGCTTCGGGGTTGATGGGCTCGCCCACGCTGCCCAGGATGCGCAGGCTCGACAGGTCCCAGTTCTTCGGATGCACCTTGTCGTCCGAGTCGGCCGCCTTGATGAGCGAGCGGATCGCCGTGGGGGCGGTATAGAAGACACTGACCTTGTGGCGCTCGATCATCTGCCAGAAGCGCCCGGCGTTCGGATAGGTCGGCACGCCCTCGAACACCACCTGGGTGGCGCCGGCCGCCAGCGGGCCGTAGGTGACGTAGGTGTGGCCGGTGATCCAGCCGATGTCGGCCGTGCACCAGAACACGTCCTTGTCCTGCAGGTCGAAAGTCCACAGCGCCGTCTGGCGCGCCCACAGCATGTAGCCGCCGGTGGAGTGCTGCACGCCCTTGGGCTTGCCGGTGGAGCCGCTGGTGTAGAGCACGAACAGCGGATGCTCGGCATTCACCGACACCGGCGGGCAGTCGGCGTCCTGGCCTTCCAGCGCCTCCGCGAAGCTGAGGTCGCGCCCCTGGACCCGGTTCCACGGCGTGGACGTGCGCTCGTACACCAGCACCGTGCGCACCGATTCGCAGCCGCCCATGGCAAGCGCCTCGTCCACGATGGACTTGAGGGGCAGCTCCTTGCCGCCGCGCATCTGGTAGTTGGCCGTGATGACCAGCACGGCGCCGACGTCGATCGCGCGCTCCTGCACCGCCTTGGCGGAAAACCCCCCGAACACCACGCTGTGCGTCGCGCCGATGCGCGCGCAGGCCTGCATCGCCACCACGCCCTCGATGGTCATGGGCATGTAGATCAGCACGCGGTCGCCCTTCTTCACGCCCTGCGCCTTGAGCGCATTGGCGAAGCGGCCCACCCGCTTGAGCAGTTCGCGGTAAGTGACACGGGTCACGGCGCCGTCGTCCGCCTCGAAGATGATCGCCGTCTTGTGCTCGACCTCGGTGCCCATGTGGCGGTCCAGGCAGTTGGCGCTGGCATTGAGCTCGCCGTCGGCAAACCACTTGTAGAAAGGGGCGTTGGAGTCGTCGAGCACCTGGGTGAAGGGCTTGGTCCAGATCACGTTCTCGCGCGCCAGCCGCGCCCAGTAACCCTCGAAGTCCCTCTCCGCCTCGGCGCACAGGGCTTCATAGGCCTCCATGCCGGAAATGCGCGCGGCCTTCACGGTCTCCTCGGAAGGCGGGAACACGCGGTTTTCGATCAGCACCGACTCGATGGCGGAAGGGGAAGCGCTCATGGTGTGTCTCCTGCAAAGCTGAATGTTCTGGCCCGAATGTCGGACGCGGGACTTACAGGCTACTGACGCCCCTTCCTGGCACGCCGCTGCGCCACGCACCCCGTCCGGCCAGGATCCCGAGACAAATTTCCTATTACCACAATTTGGAAGACGTGGTATTTTCGTAGGGATATTCAAATCCCTATAATCCTCGGGGTGTTTTACCACCTGCCATGCAGGTCATCCACCTTGCCGGCGCCCTGAGCGGTGGCCGATGCGGGGTTGGATCCCCGCGGCAGCGCGTCGTTTTTCAACCGCAGGCGCACTGCCGTCCAGGCCGAAGCTTCGGCCCTGATGCCCCTGGTGTCCCGCTGCCTGTCGGCCGCGCTGCGGCACCCACGCTGGCCCGGAAGTCCCCTGCCCGGCCTCTTCCGCCGCCGCGTGCCTCCTCTTGAGGCCCTTGCGCACCTCGCGCGTGCCATTCGGGCCGACCAGGTCACTGGTGTTCTTTCCTGTGTCCGCTTCACGGCCATCCCAGCCGCTCCTTGCGCAATTGCGCCGGGGGCCTCGGCGGTGCCGTCGCATCGGGGTTGATCCGCGTGCAGCCGCTGCACGCCTTCTCGCGCTTCGGCCTTCGTGCCTCGGCAGCTCCTGCGTGCGGGAGCCCCGGGGGTTGCACGCCAACTGGAACGAGGGAGGAGCCACCACGTGGCCAAGCAAATCATCATCGACCGTGTCTTCAAGGTCTTCGGCGACTCGCCCAAGGAAGCGCTCGCGCTGGTCGAGCAGGGCCTGAGCAAGCAGGAAATCCTGGCGCGCACGGGCCAGTCCATCGGCGTCTTCGACGCCAGTTTCACCATCGAACCCGGCGAGATCTTCGTCGTCATGGGCCTGTCGGGCTCGGGCAAATCCACCCTGGTGCGCATGCTCAACCGCCTGATCGAGCCCACCAGCGGCCGCGTGCTGGTCGACGGCCAGGACATCGGCGCCATCAGCGAGCGCGAACTGCGGGCGCTGCGGCGCAAGGACATCTCCATGGTGTTCCAGTCCTTTGCGCTGATGCCGCACCTCACGGTGCTGGCCAACACGGCCTTTGGACTGGAACTGGCCGGCGTCCGCCGCGAGGAGCGCGAGCGCGCCGCCGAGGAGGCGCTCGAGCAGGTCGGCCTGAGCGGCTGGGGGGCAAGCTACCCCGACGAGCTCTCGGGCGGCATGCAGCAGCGCGTCGGCCTGGCGCGGGCGCTGGCCTCCGACCCCTCGATCCTGCTGATGGACGAAGCCTTCTCGGCGCTGGATCCGATCATCCGCACGGAGATGCAGTCCGAGCTCTTGCGCCTGCAGGAAGTCAAGCGCCGCACCATCGTCTTCATCTCGCACGACCTGGACGAGGCCATGCGCATCGGCGACCGCATCGCCATCATGAAGGACGGCCACGTGGTGCAGGTGGGCACGCCCGACGAGATCCTGCGCTGCCCGGCCAACGACTACGTGCGCAGCTTCGTGCGCGGCGTCGACGCCGCTGCCGTTTTCAAGGCCGCCGACATCGCGCGCCAGGCACTCACCGTGGTCTCGGCGCACGAGGACCGCGGCTGCCGCGCGGCGCTGCGCATCCTGGAGGACTCCGACCGCGAGCACGCCTATGTGCTCGCCAGCGACAAGCGCCTGCTGGGCGTGGTCTCGTCCCAGTCGCTGCGCCAGGCGCTGCAAGGCCACCAGGGCCCGCTCGGCCTGCGCCACGCCTTCCTTGGCAATGTGCAGCCAATCGGGGCGGACACGCCGGTGGTCGAGCTGTTCGGCCCCATGGCAGAAGCGCCCTGCCCGCTGCCGGTCGTGGACGAGGGCGGCAAGTACCTGGGCGTCGTCAGCCGCACCAGCGTGATGCGCTTCCTGGACCGTGACACCCCCCACGTGCCGCCGCCGCAGCCCGAGAGCGCGCCGCTGCAGCTCAACCCCCATTTCCCTGGCGCCGCCGCCCAGCCCGTGGCCCCCGCCCATTGAACCCAGACGAACGAAGGAGACTGCCCATGAGCGATACGCTGGCACCCACGTCCGCACCCCCTGAAACCTCTTCCGACCCCTGGCAGGGCGGCACCACCGCGCCGGCTGCCGCCGA
>NZ_ALEE01000830.1 GCF_000282995.1 Melaminivora alkalimesophila | reverse complement strand
CTGCCGCCGATCCCTGGAGCACGGCTTCCGAGCCCGCCGCCGCTGCCAGCGACCCCTGGGCCGACAGCAGCGCAGCCGCCGACGGCGCGAGCGCCCCGGCCGAGACCGCCGGCTCCGACCCCTGGGGCGGCGACGCGGCTTCGGCAGTCGATGCATCCGATGCGGCCGGCGCGACCGACTGGCTGGGCGCCAGCTCCGGCGCCCCGGTCGATGGCAGCACCGAAGGCGGCCTGGCAGGCCTGTGGCACCAGCTCCAGACCGACGGCCTGCCGATCCAGGCCTGGATCAACGACGGCCTGCGCTGGGTGGTGGAGAACTTCCGCCCCTTCTTCCAGGCCGTGCGCGCCCCCATCGACGCCACGCTGACCGGCGTGACGGACGCGCTGCTGGCCGTGCCGGTGCCGGCCATGATCGTGCTGGCGGCCATGCTCGCGTGGCAGTTCGCCGGCCGCACGCTGGCCATCGGCACCGCCGTGTCGCTGGCGCTGGTGGCGCTCCTGGGCATCTGGCCGGACGCCATGGTGACGCTCGCGCTGGTGCTGACCTCGCTGCTGTTCTGCGTGCTGCTGGGCCTGCCGGCTGGCGTGCTGCTGGCCGCCAGCGACCGCGCCCAGCGCATCACCCGCCCGCTGCTGGACGCCATGCAGACCACCCCGGCCTTCGTCTACCTGGTGCCGGTGGTGATGCTGTTCGGCATCGGCAACGTGCCGGGCGTCATCGTGACCATCGTGTTCGCGCTGCCGCCGCTGATCCGCCTGACCAACCTGGGCCTGCGCCAAGTGCGCCCGGACCTGATCGAGGCCAGCTGGGCCTACGGCGCCTCGCCGTGGCAGCTGCTGTGGAAGGTGC
>NZ_ALEE01000829.1 GCF_000282995.1 Melaminivora alkalimesophila | reverse complement strand
GTGGAAGGTGCAGCTGCCGCTGGCCATGCCCTCCATCATGGCCGGCATCAACCAGGCGCTGATGCTCAGCCTGTCGATGGTGGTGATCGCTTCCATGATCGCCGTCGGCGGCCTGGGCCAGATGGTGCTGCGCGGCATTGGCCGCCTGGACATGGGCCTGGCGACCGTCGGCGGCCTGGGGATCGTGCTGCTGGCGATCGTGCTGGACCGCCTGACCCAGGCCATGGGCGAGCCGCGCCGCGGCGGCGAGCGCTGGTGGCACACGGGCCCAGCGGGCCTGGTGCTGCGCGCCCTGCGCCGCCGCCCAGCCCCGGCCGTGGCCCGGCCGGCTGCAGCGCCCGAGCCCACGACCACCGGCGAGGCCGCTCCGACGCCAGCGGCGGCGCGCCCC
>NZ_ALEE01000828.1 GCF_000282995.1 Melaminivora alkalimesophila | reverse complement strand
GCGGCCAGCCAGCGCTGTGACGCCCGGCCGGCTCCCGATCCCCCTGTTTTTCATTTCCCCACGACGAAAGGAAACCCCAAGGATGACGACTTCCAACCCCTCCCTGCACGCGCTGCCACCCGCCTCGCGCGCCCTGCGCGCCGGCCTGTCGGCGCTTGCCACCACGCTGGCCCTCGCCTTCGCGGGCCCTGCCGTCGCCGCCGACCAGCCCGGCAAGGGCGTGAAGGTGCTGCCGCTCAAGAGCTCGATCGCCGAAGAAACCTTCCAGACCCTGCTGGTCATGAAGGCCCTGGAACAACTTGGCTATGACGTCCAGCCGATCAAGGAAGTGGAGTACCCCACCGCCCACGTCGCCATCGCCAACGGCGACGCGACCTTCCTGGCCGACCACTGGAACCCGCTGCACTCGGACTACTACAAGAACGCCGGTGGCGACGCCAAGCTCTACCGCAAGGGTGTCTACTCCGGCAACGCCGCCCAGGGCTACCTGATCGACAAGAAGACGGCCGACCAGTACCAGATCAGCAACCTGGGGCAGCTCAAGGACCCGAAGATCGCCAAGATCTTCGACACCAACGGCGACGGCAAGGCGGATCTGACGGGCTGCAACCCCGGCTGGGGCTGCGAGGCGGTGATCGAGCACCATCTGGACGCCTACGGCCTGCGCGACACCGTCACGCACAACCAGGGCTCCTACTCCGCCCTGATCGCCGACACCATCACGCGCTTTCGCGAGGGCAAGCCGGTCCTCTACTACACCTGGACGCCCTACTGGGTGAGCAACGAGCTCAAGCCCGGCAAGGACGTGGTGTGGCTGGAAGTGCCCTTTTCCTCGCTGCCCGGCGAGCAAAAGGGCATCGACACCAAGCTGCCCAACGGCAAGAACTACGGCTTCGTGGTGAACAACCAGCACATCCTGGCCAACAAGGCCTGGGCCGAGGCGAATCCCGCCGCCGCCAAGCTGTTCGAGGTGATGCAGCTGCCGGTGGCCGACATCAACGCCCAGAACCACATGATGAGCCAGGGCCAGAACAAGCCCGCGGACATCGAGCGCCACGTGGACGGCTGGATCAAGGCCCACCAGAAGACCTTCGACGGCTGGCTCGCCCAGGCGCGCGCCGCGGCAAAGTAAGCCGCCCGGCCAGCGCGCGGGACATGCACCGCCGGCGCTCTGCTGGCGGCGCTTTCCTTCACTTCGACCCTGCCCACGCCCGCTGCCCTCCGCGCGGGCCGG
>NZ_ALEE01000827.1 GCF_000282995.1 Melaminivora alkalimesophila | reverse complement strand
CCGCGCGGGCCGGCAGCGGCCCGCCCCGATGTTTTGGGGCGCCGGGCGGCCCTTCGCGGGGCGCCCCCTTTGAGTACCACCATTTTTCAAGGCATGACCACCATCCAACGACAGATCCATACCCTTCTTCGCACCACCGCAGCCGCCGCTGCCCTTTCGCTGGCCCCGTTCGCCGGCTCCGCATGGGCGTCGCAGGCCCAGCCGGGCCAGGGCGTCAAGGTCACGGTCCTCAAGAGCTCGCTCGCCGAGGAATCCTTCCAGACCCTCATCGTCATCAAGGCCCTGCAGCAGCTCGGCTACGACGTCCCGCCCTACAAGGAAGTCGAGTACCCCCTGGCCCACATGGCGGTGGCCAGCGGCGACGCCACCCTGATGGCCAACCACTGGAACCCGCACCATTCCGAGTTCTACAAGGCCGCCGGCGGCGACGCCAAGCTCTCGCGCAAGGGCGTGTACTCCGCCGGCGCCGCGCAGGGCTACATGATCGACAAGAAGACCGCCGATGAATACGGCATCACGCACATCGACCAGCTCAAGGACCCGAAGCTCGCCAAGCTCTTCGACATGAACGGCGACGGCCGCGCCGACCTAGTCGGCCCGAACGCCGGCTGGGGCGGCGAGGCGGTGGTCGAGCACCACCTCGACACCTACGGCCTGCGCCAGACCGTCAACTACACCCAGGGCAACTACCCGGCGCTGATCTCCGAGACGCTGGCGCGCTACGAGTCGGGCAAGCCGGTGCTGTTCTACGCCTGGACGCCGCACTGGCTGAGCAACGTGCTCAAGACCGGCAAGGACGTCGTGTGGCTGCAGGTGCCCTACTCCGCCATGCCCGGCGTGCAGGCCGGCACCGACACGAAGCTGCCCAACGGCCGGAACTACGGCTTTCCGCTCAACAACGAGTACATCGTCGCCAACAAGGAATGGGTCGCCAAGAACCCGGCCGCCGGCAAGCTGTTCGAGGTCATGGAAATTCCGCTGGCCGACATCAGCGCGCAGAACCGCCTGATCCACCAGGGCGAGAAGAGCGCGGCCGACATCGAGCGCCACGCCGACGCCTGGATCCGCGCGCACCAGAAGACCTTCGACGGCTGGCTGGAGCAGGCCCGCGCTGCCGCCAACACCGGCAGCTGAGGCCCGCGCACTCCCACGCGCAGCGTTGACCGGCGCCGACAGCCGCGCGCCGGCCGCTGCGCTCTGATCGCTGCCATGCCCGCAGCGATTCCCGAACCCCCCGCCACGCCCGCCCCCGCCCTGGCCGGCGGTCTGGTCCATGCCGACCGCAGCCAGCCCGGCATCCGCCGGGTGCGCGTGCGCGGGGGCTTTCGCTACCGCCTGCCGGACGGGCGCTGGCTGCGGGACGAGGAACACCTGGCGCACATCCGCCGCCTGGCCATCCCGCCCGCCTATTCCGACGTCTGGATCTGCCCCCAGCCCAATGGCCACCTGCAGGCCACGGGGCGCGACGCGCGCGGGCGCCTGCAGTACCGCTACCACCCCGACTGGCGCCACGTGCGCGACGCCTCCAAGTTCGAGCGCCTGCTCGCCTTCGGCCCGGGCGCTGCCGCGCATCCGCGCCCGCGTGGCGCGCGACCTGGAAGCCTGTCGCAGCAAGGCGCTGTCGCGCCCCTGCGTGCTGGCGACCATCGTGCGGCTGCTGGACACCACCTTCCTGCGCGTGGGCAACGAGGAATATGCCGTGGCCAACGGCTCCTACGGCCTGACCACGCTGCGCACGCGCCATGCCGACGTGCGCGGCAGCGGCCTGCGGCTGCGCTTTCGCGGCAAGAGCGGCGTCGAGCACGAGGTCCACCTGGACGACCCGCGTGTGGCGCGCGTGGTGCGCCGCTGCCGGCAGCTGCCCGGCCAGGCGCTGTTCCAGTACCAGGCGGAAGACGGCTCGCTGCACTGCGTGGATTCGGGCGACGTGAACGCCTACCTGGACGGGATCGCCGCCAGCGTCGGCCACTTCACCGCCAAGGATTTCCGCACCTGGCACGGCACGGTGCAGGCGCTGGAGCTGACCCGGGCGGCCTGCCTGCGCGCCGGCACCCAGGGCGGCAACGGCACCGCCCCGCGCCGCCTGGCGCGCGAGATCGTGGCAGAGGTCGCGCGCCAGCTGGGCAACACGCCCGCCGTCTGCCGCAAGTCCTACATCCACCCCGCCGTGCTGGCGCTGGCCGAAGGCGCAGCCCAGGAAGACGCGCAGGACGCGCTGCAGCGCACCTGGGCACGGCTGGCGCGCACCGGCTCCAGCCCACGCGGCCTGAGCGCCGCCGAGCGGCGGTTGATGGCCTTCCTGCAGCCGGCCCCGCACCGCCCCCGGGCGGCATCCACCAAGCCGGCCCGCGCCACCCGCCCGGCTCAGCGACCGACCATCTTCTCCGGCACCACCCAGGCGTCGAACTGCTCGGCCGTCACGTGACCGGAGGCCAGCGCCGCCTCGCGCAGGCTGGTGCCCTCCTGGTGCGCCTTCTTGGCGATCTGGGCCGCCTTGTCGTAGCCGATATGGGTGTTGAGCGCCGTCACCAGCATCAGCGAGCGCTCCACCAGCTCGGCGATGCGCTCGCGCTGCGGCTCGATGCCCACGGCGCAGTGCTCGTTGAAGCTCACCATGCCGTCGGCCAGCAGGCGCACGCTCTGCAGGAAGTTGTAGGCCACCATCGGACGGAACACGTTCAGCTCGAAGTTCCCGCTGGCCCCGCCGATGTTGATCGCCACGTCGTTGCCCATGACCTGCGCACACAGCATGGTCATCGCCTCGCACTGCGTCGGATTGACCTTGCCCGGCATGATGGACGAGCCCGGCTCGTTCTCGGGAATGGTGATCTCGCCGATACCGCTCCTGGGCCCGCTCGCCAGCCAGCGCACGTCGTTGGCGATTTTCATCAGGCTGGCCGCCAGGGTCTTGAGCGCGCCGTGCGCTGCCACCAGCGCATCGCAACTGGCCAGCGCCTCGAACTTGTTGGGCGCAGTGACGAAGGGCTGGCCGGTCAGGCGCGCGATCTCCTGCGCCACCGCCTCGGCATAGCCCTGGGGCGCGTTCAGGCCCGTCCCCACCGCCGTGCCCCCCAGAGCCAGCTCGTGCAGGTGCGGCAGCGCGCTGCGCACGTGGCGCTCGCCGTGCGCCAGCTGCGCCACCCAGCCCGAGATCTCCTGGCCCAGCGTCAGCGGCGTTGCGTCCTGCAGGTGCGTGCGGCCGATCTTCACGATGTCGTCGAAGGCCTCGGCCTTGGCGGCCAGCGTGCCGCGCAGCTCATCGAGCGCCGGCAGCAGCCGA
>NZ_ALEE01000826.1 GCF_000282995.1 Melaminivora alkalimesophila | reverse complement strand
GGCAGCAGCCGATGCACGATCGCCTGCACCGCCGCCACGTGCATCGCCGTGGGGAACACGTCGTTGCTCGACTGGCTCTTGTTCACGTCGTCGTTCGGATGCACCAGGCGCGCCTCGCCGCGCTCGCCCCCCAGCAGTTCGCTGGCCCGGTTGGCCAGGACCTCGTTCATGTTCATGTTGGTCTGCGTGCCCGAGCCGGTCTGCCACACGACCAGCGGAAACTCCCCGTCGTGCCGGCCGTCGAGCACCTCGTCGGCCGCCGCGACGATGGCGCGAGTCTTGTCCGCCGGCAACAGCCCCAGGGCGTGGTTGACCTTGGCCGACGCCCGCTTGACCTGCGCCAGCGCGCGCACGATCTCCTGGGGCTGGCGCTCGCCCGAGATGTCGAAGTTGATCAGCGAACGCTGCGTCTGCGCGCCCCACAGGCGCTGGGCCGGCACCTCGATCGGTCCGAAGGTGTCGCGCTCCACGCGGGTGTCGCTGGCGGTGGTGCGGGGTGGCTGGTCCATGTCGGGCGTGCTCCTTGGCGTCTGAAGGGAAGGAAGAAACGGCAGCCCGCCATTTCACCGCAATCCGGCCACCGCCGCAGTCAGCCATGGCCCAATCCCGCCTGCCAGCCCCGCGCAAGGTGCCAAGGGGATAATCCCCCGCGTTCCGTTCTGTCACGCCTCTCATCAGGCACCCACGTTTTGCCCATGACCACGACCATCCGCTACGCCGACCTGGTGGAATCCATCGCCGGCGCGCTGCAATACATCAGCTACTACCACCCCGCCGACTACATCCAGCACCTGGCGCGCGCCTGGGAGCGCGAGCAGTCCCCGGCTGCCAAGGACGCGATGGCGCAGATCCTGACCAACAGCAAGATGGCCGCCTACGGCCAACGCCCGATCTGCCAGGACACGGGCATCGTCAACGTCTTCATCAAACTGGGCATGGACGTGCGCTGGGAGGGCTTCCCGGCCGGAGCCGGCCTGGAGGACGCGATCAACGAAGGCGTGCGCCGCGGCTACCAGCACCCGGACAACACGCTGCGCGCCAGCGTCGTCGCCGACCCGCACTTCGCGCGCAGGAACACGCGCGACAACACGCCCGCCGTCATCAACGTCCAGATCGTGCCCGGCGACAAGCTCGACATCACCGTCGCTGCCAAGGGCGGCGGCAGCGAGAACAAGTCCAAGATGGTGATGATGAACCCCAGCGACAGCCTGGTGGACTGGGTGCTCAAGACCGTGCCCGAGATGGGCGCCGGCTGGTGCCCGCCGGGCATGCTGGGCATCGGCATCGGCGGCACGGCGGAAAAGGCCGTGCTGCTGGCCAAGGAAAGCCTGATGGAAGACCTGGACATGTACGCGCTGCAGCAAAAGAGCGCGCGCGGCGAGAAGCTCGACCAGGTCGAGGAGCTGCGCCTGGAGCTGTACGAGAAGGTGAATGCCTTGGGCATCGGCGCGCAGGGCCTGGGGGGCCTGTCCACGGTGCTGGACGTGAAGATCAAGATGTACCCCACGCACGCCGCCAGCAAGCCCGTGGCCATGATCCCCAACTGCGCCGCCACACGGCACGCGCATTTCGTGATGGACGGCAGCGGCCCGGTGTACCTGGAGGCGCCGAGCATCGACCTGTGGCCGCAGGTGGAGTGGGCGCCCAACACCGAGACCAGCAAGCGCGTCGATCTGAACACCTTGACCCGCGAAGAAGTCGCCAGCTGGAAGCCCGGCCAGACGCTGCTCCTGAACGGCAAGATGCTCACCGGCCGCGACGCCGCGCACAAGCGCATCCAGGACATGCTGGCCAAGGGCGAGCCGCTGCCGGTGGATTTCACCAACCGGGTGATCTACTACGTCGGCCCGGTCGACCCGGTCAAGGACGAAGCCGTCGGCCCCGCCGGCCCGACCACCGCCACGCGCATGGACAAGTTCACCGACATGATGCTGTCGCAGACCGGCCTGATCGCCATGATCGGCAAGGCCGAACGCGGCCCGGTGGCGATCGAGGCCATCAAGCGCCACCAGAGCGCCTACCTGATGGCCGTGGGCGGCGCCGCCTACCTGGTCAGCAAGGCCATCAAGCAGGCGCGCGTCGTCGGCTTCGAGGACCTGGGCATGGAAGCCATCTACGAATTCGACGTGGTCGATATGCCGGTGACGGTGGCGGTGGACGCCGGGGGTACCAGCGCGCACGTCACCGGGCCGGCCGAGTGGCAAAAACGCATCGCCAGTGGCGAATTCAAGGGGATTGCGCTGGCCACCGCTTGATTGCCGGCCTCTTTCGTGCGCTCCCTGCTCGGGGGCGGGCAGGGCTGAAAAAACCGCCTCCAAAGAGGCGGGTT
>NZ_ALEE01000825.1 GCF_000282995.1 Melaminivora alkalimesophila | reverse complement strand
CCCGCCTCCAAAGAGGCGGTTTTCTGCTTTATGCCCAGAGGCATGGGCAAGGATCGCGCGTACGAGAGCCCTGCGCCCGCCCGAAGAAGCACGCTCTGCGGTCACATTGCGCTGCCGCACGAGCGCCCAGGGCGTAGCCCTCTTGCATTGCAGGCGGCTCAAAACAGCTTGCCGAACTGGTCGATCAGCAAATAAACCGAAAAACCGCCATAGAACACCACCGCCCACCAGATGGCCGCATAGCGCAGGCCCTTCAGGCCAATGGCGCGCGGCAGCATGCCGCGGTTGAGCTGGATCAGCAGCACCGAGTAGACGAACATCACCAGGCCGTTGAGCGACGAGGCGATCACCAGCAGCACCAGCGGCTGGTTGACCCCCGAGACCAGGATCACCGAGCCGAAGGCCACCATCAGCCACACCACCAGCACGTACAGCCGGCTTTCCGACCAGGTCTTGCTGTCGCGCAGCCAGTTGGTCTTGCAGATGTCGGCGACGATGCGCCCGATCATGTCCACCACCGCCAGGTTGGTCGACAGCAGCACCACCACGCCGGTCAGCCAGTAGGCATGGCCGGCCCAGCCGCCGGTCCTCTGGTTCAGGGCCTCGCCCAAAGCGCGCACGAAGTCGAAGTTCTTCGCCTCGCTGCCCACGCCCACGTAGGTGTAGGCCAGCGCCATGAACAGCAGGATGGCCAGCAGGCCGAGCACGAAGAAGGTGATGAACTGCTCGCGGTCGGCCACGCGCCACCAGCCACGCCAGCGGCGCAGGTTTTCCTCGTCCTGGGGGAAGAAGTAGCCGATGGCGCCGCTGGTGGTCTCTTCGCCGGTGATGGGCGAGACTATTTTTGGCAGGTGCGCACCCATGCCCATGCCCTTGTCGCGGATCCAGTTGGACTGCGCCAGGTTCATCACGCCGCCGGCGCCGGCGAAGGCGATCGCCCCCAGCAGCAGCGCCACCGGAATCTTGCCCACCGCCTCGGGAATCCGGGGCACCTCGGCCGTGAAACCGCCGAACAGCGCCGACCACGACTGCCCGGTGAGCAGGCCGAACAGCATGTACAGCATGAACAGCACGATCAGCGCCACCAGCAGGCCCTGGATCTTTTCCACCGTCTTGTAGACCACGGGCGAGACCGTGAGCACGATGGCGATCAGCAGCAGCGAGGCGATGGTGATGGGCACCACCTTGTCGGCCGACAGGCCGAAGGCGTAGGTCAGCGCGGTGGAACTGCCCGAGGCCCAGCCCGGCCACATCCAGGGCACCACGGCCATGATGATGAACAGCCAGCTCCAGTGCTTCCACAGCCGGGTGAAGCCGGTGACGGCGGTCTCGCCGGTGGCCAGCGTGTAGCGCTCGATCTCCATGTTCAGGAAATACTGCGTCAGCACGCCGATGGTCGCCAGCCACACCAGGGCCAGCCCCGTCTGCGTGGCCATGTAGGGCCACAGCACGAACTCGCCCGAGCCGACGGAGCCGGCCAGCAGGATCACGCTGGCCCCGACCACCTTGCGCATTGGCAAGGGCTCGGGCAGGTCCCGGTAGCTGACGGGTGGCAGGTTCACGCTGCGAATCTCGGGCGCGATGCCCGCCTGCGGCAGGGCGCCGCTCGCACGATCGATCATGTGAAACCCCTTCAAATACAGAGCAAACGTCTGCAATGGAGGCCTTAAAGACCCACACACGACCCGGCCGCCACCGCGCCCACACCACGCATTCCATAGTGCGCAACACCATGCTAGGGTCCGCCTGGATTTCGGTCAAGCGCCAGCCGGCACACGCGCCAGCAGTGTGCGTTGCGTCCGGTCCGCCTTCCATGCCGCCGGCGAGCGGCAAGTCCACTGACAAGACCAGCCCAACAACCACTGGCGCCTTCGGGGGATAGGGATCGCGGCGCCCAGCCGTACGATGATCTGCGCCATGGAACCCGATGCCTTTCCCACCTCCGGGCCCGCGCGGCACTTCGAGCGCGAGCACCACCACCTCGAATCCCAGCTGCACGACCACCTGCTGGACGTGATCGGAGGCGACTTCGCCGGCGCCCTGCAGCGCCTCGTCGCCTGGCGCGCCGCGCTCGCGCGCCACATCGAGATCGAGAACACCCAGCTGCTGCCGCACGTGCCCGAGGGTGCACGCTGGGCGGCGCGGGTGTATCTGGTCGAGCACGACCGCATTGCCCTGCTCGCCGACGAATACCTGGAACGCGTGCGCGCCGCGGCGGCGCGGCCGCCGTCGGGCGAGCGCGAACGCCGCGAGGCGATCCTGGCGCTGGTGGACAGCGCCCACGCCCTGCGGCACGTGATCGAGCACCACCACGAGCGCGAGCACACGGCCCTGGCGCACGAGCTGCCGCAGGAGCTGCAGGCAGCCGCCTGGAGCCGCGGCCTCCGGGGCGCCGGCTGAGGGGGCACGAGGCAGGCAGGGCGGCGCCTGCGGGCTGCCCTGCCCCGTCAGGCTGCCGGTGCCGTGGTGCGGATCAGGTAGTCAAAGGCCGACAGCGCCGCCTTCGAGCCCTCGCCGGCAGCGATCACGATCTGCTTGTAGGGCACGATCGTGCAGTCGCCGGCCGCGAACACGCCCGGCACGTTGGTGTGGTTGCGCGCGTCGATCACGATCTCGCCGAAGCGCGACAGCTCCACCGTGCCCTTGAGCCACTCGGTGTTGGGCAGCAGGCCGATCTGCACGAAGATGCCTTCCAGCGGCAGCTCGCGCACCTCGCCCGTCTCGCGGTCCTTGTAGACCAAGCCAGTGACGCGCTGGCCATCGCCCTTGACCTCGGTGGTCTGGGCGTTCACGATGATGTCCACGTTCGGCAGGCTGCGCAGCTTGCGCTGCAGCACCGCGTCGGCCTTGAGCTCGGGCGCGAACTCCAGCAGCGTGACGTGCGAGACCACGCCCGCCAGGTCGATGGCCGCCTCCACGCCCGAGTTGCCGCCGCCGATCACGGCCACCGGCTTGCCCTTGAAGAGCGGGCCGTCGCAGCTCGGGCAGTAGGCCACGCCGCGCGTGCGGTACTCGTCCTCGCCCGGCACGCCCATGTTGCGCCAGCGCGCGCCGGTCGCGAGGATCACCGAACGGCCGCGCAGCACGGCGCCGTTCTCCATCTCCACTTCGATCAGCCCGCCTTCCGAAGTGGCCGGGCGCAGCGCGCGGGCCTTCTGCAGGTTCATCAGGTCCACCTCGTAGTCGCGCACGTGGTGTTCCAGCGCGGCGGCGAACTGCGGGCCTTCGGTCTTGCGGATGGAGATGTAGTTCTCGATGTCCAGGGTGTCGAGCACCTGGCCGCCGAAGCGCTCGGCGGCTATTGCCGTGCGGATGCCCTTGCGCGCCGCGTAGATGGCGGCCGCGGCGCCCGCCGGCCCACCGCCGATCACCAGCACGTCGAACGGCTCCTTCTCATTCATTTTGGCGGCGTCGCGCGCGGCCGCGCCCTTGTCCAGGCGACCCACGATCTCGGCGAGTTCCATACGGCCCTGGCCGAAGTGCTCGCCGTTCAGGAACACGGTCGGCACGCCCATGACCTGGCGCTCCTTGATCTCGTCCTGGAACACGGCACCGTCGATGGCGGTGTGCGTGATGCGCGGGTTCAGCACGCTCATCAGGTTGAGCGCCTGCACCACGTCCGGGCAGTTGTGGCAGGACAGCGAGTAGTACGTCTCGAAGTGGAACTCGCCGTCCAGGTTCTTCACCTGTTCCAGCAGGTCGGCCGCCTCCTTGGACGGGTGGCCGCCCACGTGCAGCAGCGCCAGCACCAGCGAGGTGAATTCGTGCCCTAGGGGTACGCCCGCGAAGCGCACGCCGGTGTCCACGCCGGGGTTGGTGATCAGGAACGAGGGCTTCCTCACCGCCGCGTCGTTGGCCTCGACCACGGTGATCTTGTCCGACAGGCCGCGGATCTGCTGCAGGAGCTCGCGCAGCTCGCGCGCCGTGTCGCTGTCGTCCAGCGTGGCGACCAGTTCCACGGGGCGCTGCAGGCGCTCCAGGTAGGCTTTCAGTTGGGCTTGCAGGTTGGCGTCGAGCATGGGGTAACTCCTGAGAATCTGGTTGTTGGGCAAAAAA
>NZ_ALEE01000824.1 GCF_000282995.1 Melaminivora alkalimesophila | reverse complement strand
GGCTCGAGCCGGCCGTTCGGCGGCCGGCACGGTCAGATGGTTGCCGTGGCTTAGATCTTGCCGACCAGGTCGAGCGACGGAGCCAGCGTCTTGGCGCCCTCTTCCCACTTGGCGGGGCAGACCTCGCCGGGGTGGTTGCGCACGTACTGGGCGGCCTTGACCTTGCGCACCAGGTCGGCGGCGTTGCGGCCGATGCCCTCGGCGGTGATTTCCATGGCCTGGATCACGCCATCGGGGTCGACGATGAAGGTGGCACGGTCGGCCAGGCCCTGGCCCTCGCGCAGGCAGTCGAAGTTCTGGCTGATCTGCCAGCTGGGGTCACCCAGCATGGTGTACTTGATCTTGCGGATGGTGTCCGAGGCGTCGTGCCAGGCCTTGTGCACGAAGTGCGTGTCGGTGGAGACGGAATACACCTCGACGCCCATCTTCTGCAGCTCTTCGTAGTGGTCGGCCACGTCGCCCAGCTCGGTGGGGCACACGAAGGTGAAGTCGGCCGGGTAGAAGAAGAACACGGCCCACTTGCCCAGGACGTCCTTTTCCGTCACTTCGATGAACTTGCCGTCCTTGTAGGCTTGGGCTTTGAAGGGCTTGATGGTGGTGTTGAGCACGGACATGTGTGTTTCCTCTCGGGTTGGTTGAACAACTTGGATGAGACTGAAGTCTAGGCCACCCGGTGCAATAAATCCAATCAATTAAAGGAATCAAGTTGATAGTCTTTGTCTATTGAAAGCCCCGCAGCGCTTCGCTTGCAGGGCGCCTGCCGGGTCAGCGCCTGCCGGGTTGGCCACACTTTTCCTGCGGCTTGCCGGGCGCCAATGCTATCGTGACAATGATTCCCTACCCTGAAAGGAGATGAACCATGAATGGCGACCCCCAGGTCATCGCCCATCTGCAAGCGCAGCTGAAGAACGAGCTGACGGCGATCAACCAGTATTTCCTCCACTACCGGATGCTCAAGCATTGGGGCTTCGACAAGCTGGCCAAGCGGGAGTACGACGAATCCATCGGCGAAATGAAACATGCCGACCTGCTGATGGACCGCATCTTCATGCTCGACGGGCTGCCCAACCTGCAGGACCTCGGCAAGCTTCAGGTGGGCGAGGACGTGCAGGAGATCCTGGAGAGCGACCTGCGCTCCGAACGCGGCGCGCAGGCCACGGTCAAGGAAGGTATCGCCTACTGCGAATCCGTGCGCGACTACGTCTCGCGCGAGCTGCTGGAGCACATCCTCAAGGACACCGAGGAGCACATCGACTACCTGGAGACGCAGCTCGGCCTGATCGAGAAGGTGGGGCTGCAGAACTACCTGCAGTCGCAAATGGGCGACGCGAGCTGACCCAAGGCCGGCACCCCCTTACAGCGAAAACGGGCGAGTCGCCCGTTTTTTTGTGCCTGGATGGCACGCCAGGATGACCTGGATGTAAGACAAATTCTTACAAGACGGGCGCCGGAACCAGACGCTGCGCAGCTCCAGGCCCCGACTTAATTTCCTTTTGACGGGGTTTCACAATCCATTTCAACGAATCGATGCAACACCTGCAACCGCATGCAACGCGCCGATCCGCAGCTGAACAGGAGCCCTGCCATGACCACCGACCAACTTCTCGCCGAGATCCGCGAAGCCAACCTCACCTACCTGATGCTGGCCCAGACCCTGATCCGTCAGGACAAGGCCGAAGCGGTGTTCCGCCTGGGTATCAACGAGGACGCCGCCGACATTCTGGCATCGCTGTCGGCAGCCCAAGTGCTCAAACTGGCCTCGCGCAACACCCTTCTTTGCAGCTTCCGCGTGGACGACGAGCTGGTGTGGAGCCTGCTGACCAGCCACAACACGCCGCGCAAGGCCACCAACGAGACCGTGAACACCATGCACGCCAACATCCTGATGGCGGGCCGCCTGTCCGAAGTGCTCTGAGCACCTGCGCCCACCCACCCGCCCACCGCCGTCCACAGGAGAGCCCACCATGTCCGCACCCGCCCCCAAGAGTGTCCTGAACGAGTCCAAGCAGATCGAGCGCGCCGCCATGCTGATCGAGATGGGCGCCCGCATGCAGGTGCTGGAGTCGGAAACCTCGCTGTCGTACGAGCGCCTGATCCGGCTGTACAAGGAAGTGGCGGGGCGCTCGCCCTCCAAGGGCCAGCTGCCGTTCTCCACCGACTGGTTCCTGACCTGGCAGGAGAACATCCACAGCTCGCTGTTCCTGAACATCCACCAGTACCTGTCCAAGGGCGCCTCGCTGGACTCGGCCGAGCTGCTGACCCGGGCCTACCGGCTCTACAGCGAGCAGGTGGCGGCGCTGGAGCTGGAGCCGCTACTGTCCTTCACGCGCGCCTGGCGCCTGGTGAAGTTCTTCGAGGCGGAGATGCTGGCGCGCACCGCCTGCTCGGACTGTGGCGGACTGTTCGTGACGGAGCCCTACGAAAGCCGCCACTACGTGTGCGGCCTGTGCAACCCGCCGGCGCGCGCCGGCAAAAGCAAGAGCGCGGGGGCGCTGACGCTGCACTGAGGGACGCGCGCCGCCCTCCTCCTCAGGGGCGGGCGGCTTCCTCGAAACTCCCCAGGAGCCGTTCCTGCCAAGCGCGGCGCACATCCGGCGCGACGAAGCTGGCCTCGAAGCTGTTGTGCGCGAGCTGCCAAGCATCCCGCGCGTCGAGCTGCGGCAGGGCGGCGAAGGTCTGCACGAGGTTGTCGTTCATGTAGCCGCCGAAATAGGCCGGGTCGTCCGAATTGACGGTGGCGACCAACCCAGCGTCGAGCAGCGCCTTCAGGTTGTGCTGCGCCAACTCGGGAAAGACGCGCAGCTTCAGGTTGGACAGCGGGCACACGGTGAGCGCGATCCGATCCTCGGCCAGCCGGCGCATCAGCGCTGCATCGTGCACCGCCTGCACGCCGTGGTCGATGCGCTCCACCTTCAGCACGTCGAGCGCGCTCCAGATGTAGGCCGGCGGCCCCTCCTCGCCCGCGTGCGCCACCAGGCGCAGGCCCAGCTCGCGGCAGCGGGCGAACACGCGCGCGAACTTCTCGGGCGGGTGGCCAAGCTCGCTGCTGTCCAGGCCCACGCCGATGAACTGGCCACGGAAGGGCATGGCCTCCTCCAACGTGGCGAAGGCCTCTTCCTCGCTCAGGTGGCGCAGGAAGCACAGGATCAGCGCGGACGAGATGCCCAGCCGCTCGCGGGCGTCCTGCGATGCGCGGTGCAGGCCGCGAATCACCGCCTCCATGCCGACGCCGCGCGCGGTGTGGGTCTGCGGGTCGAAGAAAATCTCCGCGTGGACCACGTGGTCGCGCGCCGCGCGCTCCAGGTAGGCCCAGGCCATGTCGTAGAAATCCTGCTCGTGCAGCAGCACGCTGGCGCCCGCGTAGTAGATGTCCAGGAAGCTCTGCAGGTCGGTGAAGGCGTAGGCACGGCGCAGCGCCTCGACGCTCTCGTAGGCCAGCTCCACGCCGTTGCGATTGGCGAGCTGGAAGATCATCTCGGGCTCGAGCGAGCCTTCGATGTGGATGTGCAGCTCGGCCTTGGGCATGGCGGCGAGCAGCGCGGGCAGGCGCTCGGCGGCGATCGGTGGCAGTGCGGTCATGGCGTTCTTCCTTGTCTCCTGGGCGGCATTGTCGCCCGGCCGCCCCGCTCGCGGCCTCAGCCGCGGACCGGCTCGCGCGGGAAGATCCGGTGGTGCAGGCGCCGCAGCGATCCCCACACGCCGGCGGCGACCACCGGGATGGCGAGCGCCACCGTGGTCTCGGGCGCCAGCGGCCAACCCAGGCCCTGCGCGCCGCGGGCGAGGTGCCCCACCAGGCCCGCGATGTAGTAGGTGATGGCCGCCACGGACAAGCCCTCGACGGTGGACTGCAGCTTGAGCTGCAGCCCC
>NZ_ALEE01000823.1 GCF_000282995.1 Melaminivora alkalimesophila | reverse complement strand
TTCCGCCACCAGGATGATGACCACCGGCACGATCAGCAGCGCCTGGCTGCTTTGCTGCTGTTCGATCTCTACGCGCGTGCGCAGCAGGTTGCTGACGCGCGAGACACGCTGCGACAGCGCATCCTGGCGCCGCGCCGCCCACTCGCAGGTGGCGCGCGCCGGCGAGACGCGCCGCTCCATGAAGTCGCGGATGGTCTGCATGCCCGGCAGGCGGGTCTCGGCGATGTCCTGGATGCGCTTGTCCACCAGCTCGAAATAGGCCCGGCTGGCGGAAAAGCGCGAGTGCGTGGCGGCGTACTGGCTCTCGACCTTGCCGGCCAGGCGCGTCAGGCGGTCCAGCAGCTCCGGCTCGTCGTTGCGGCTGGCACTGCGGATGGCCTCGGCCAGGGCGGCCAGCTCGCCCTCGGCCTGGGCGAGCTCCTGCCCGACCGAGCGCGCCGCCGGCAGGCCCAGCAGGGCCGCCATGCGGTAGGTCTCGATCTCCAGCAGGCGCAGCACCAGCCGCCCCAGGCGCCGCGGGCTCAATTCGCCGGCCAGCAACAACATGCGCGAATAGCCATCGGCATGGATGGCGAAGTCGGTGACCACTTCGGCCTGGCCGTCGGCGACGGCGGAGGCGACCAGGCTGTCTTCGCGCAGCATCTGGCGCACCAGGGTGCAGGTGTCGTCGCGGGCATGGCCCGCCGGCAGCACCCACAGGTGCAGCCCGCACAGGCATTGCCCGGGCAGTTTTCCGAGCCAGGCGTGGGGCACGGACTCCACGGCAGCCGGCGGCTGGGCGCGCGCCGCGACCGTGCCTTCGGGCAGCGGCACGGAGAAGGTCCAGGTGACGAACTCGGTGTGCAGCTCCCAGCGCAGGCGAAAGCCGCCCAGGTCGATGCGCAGGTGCGTCGTGTGGTCGTCGGGCGGCGGCAGGTGGTGGTCGCGCAGCAGCGCCGCCAGGTGCGCGCGGCTGGCGGCCCGCCCCGCAGCGTCGGTCCACATGACGATGTGGGTGAGCGCCAGCGGCGCCGACAGGGGTTCGGGCGGGCGCGCGTGGACCTCGTTGTGCAGGAGGGCGCGCTGCGGGTGCTGCTGGGGCAGGGGCGGCTGCTGGGGCATGGCGGCGGTCTCGGACGCAAGGGGGCGCGCCGTCGGCGCCCGTTCGATCGAAAGGAAAAAAAGGCTGCCGATGGGCAGCCTGGCGCGAGAGGCGGGGAAGCGGGCCGGAGGCGCGCAGCCCCTTCCGTCGGCCCGCGCCCCGGCGCATCCCGTCAGCGGCCGCCCGGCACCTGGCCTTCCACGCCCTTGACGTAGAAGTTGATGCTGGTGAGGAACTTGTCGTCCGCGGCGGCGCCGTCGTCGAGCACGTTCTTGCCGCTGTTGTCGGCGATCGGGCCCTTCCAGATCACCAGCGTGCCGTCGCGCAGGCCCTGCTTGGCGGCCTCGACCTTTTCCTTGAGTTCGGCCGGCACGTCCTCGGCGATGGACACCAGATCGACCGCTCCTTCCTTCACGCCCCACCACGCCTGGCCGGTGGTCCAGGTGCCTTCCAGCACGTCCTTGACGGTCTTGCGGTAGTAAGGCACCCAGTCGATGACGGCCGAAGCCAGGTGCGCCTGCGGGCCGTAGCTGGTCATGTCCGAATCCCAGCCGAAGGCGCGCTTGCCCTTCTCCTGGGCGGTCTTGAGCACGGCGGGCGAGTCGGTGTTCTGGAACAGCACGTCGGCGCCGCCGTTGATCAGCGAGGTGGCGGCCTCGGTCTCCTTCGGCGGGTTGAACCAGTCGTTCACCCAGACCACCTTGGTCTTGATGTCCGGGTTCACGCTTTGCGCGCCCAGCGTGAAGCTGTTGAGGTTGCGCAGCACCTCGGGGATCGGCACCGAGCCGACCACGCCGAGCGTGCCGGTCTTTGTCATGCCCCCGGCGATGATGCCCGCCAGGTACGCACCCTCGTAGGTGCGGCTGTCGTAGGTGCGCACGTTCTCGCGCGTCTTGTAGCCCGTGGCGTGCTCGAATTTCACATCCGGGAATTCCTCGCCCAGCTTCTGGATGGTGTCCATGTAGCCGAAGGTGGTGCCGAAGACCAGCTTGTTGCCCTGGGTGACCAGGTCGCGCAGCACGCGCTCGGCGTCCGCCCCCTCGGGCACGCTCTCGACGTAGGTGGTCTTGATCTTGTCGCCGAATTCCGCTTCGAGCTTCTTGCGCGCCTGGTCGTGCGCGAAGGTCCAGCCGCCGTCGCCCACCGGGCCGATATAGGCGAAGCCGATGTTCAGCGGCCCGGTGGCCGGGGCGGGAGCAGCGGCGG
>NZ_ALEE01000822.1 GCF_000282995.1 Melaminivora alkalimesophila | reverse complement strand
CGGCCGCCGCCGGCTCCTCCTTCTTGCCGCAGGCCACCAGGGCCGCGGCCGCGGCGCCCAGGGCCGCGAGCTTGAACAGGGAGCGCTTGTGCAGGTCGGTCATGGGTCGATCCTTCTGGGTGAGGGGGATGGGGAGCTCTGGCGTGCTCACTTGCCTTCGGTGCCCGGCACCTTGCCTTCCACGCCGGCGACGAAGAAGTTGATTCCGGTCAGGAACTGGTCGTCCGCCACCTGGCCCTCGGCCAGCAGCTCCTTGCCCGTGTTGTCCTTGATGGGACCGGTCCAGACGGCGAAGCTGCCGTCCTTCAGGCCCGCGCGCGCCTTGGCGACGCGGTCCAGGATCTCCTGCGGCACGTCGTCGGCGATCTTCAGCAGGTCGATGGCGCCTTCCTTGACGCCCCACCAGTAGTTGCCCTGCGGCCAGTTGCCGGCGAGCGTGTCCTCGACCACCTTGGTGTAGTAGGGTGCCCAGTTGACCACCGCCGAGCCCAGGTGCGCTTTGGGCGCGAAGCTGCTCATGTCGCCGTCCTTGCCGAAAGCGCGCGCGCCGCGTTCCTCGGCGGTCTTGAGCACGGCCGGCGAGTTGGTGTTCTGGTAGAGCACGTCCACGCCGCCGTTGATCAGCGAGGCCGCGGCCTCGGACTCCTTAGGCGGGCTGAACCACTCGTTCACCCACACCACCTTGGCGCGGATCGATGGATCGACGCTCTGCGCGCCCAGCACGAAGCTGTTGATGTTGCGCACCACCTCGGGGATCGGCACCGAGGCCACCACGCCGACGGTCTTGGTCTGGGTCATGCCGCCGGCGACGATGCCCGCCAGGTACGCGCCCTCGAAGGTCTTGGTGTCGTAGGTGGCGACGTTCTCCCGCTGTTTGTAGCCGGTGGCGTGCTCGAACTTCACGTCGGGCAAGTCGGCCGCGACCTTCTGCACGAACTCCTGGTAGCCGAAGCTGGTCGCGAAGATCAGCTTGTTGCCCTGGGCCGCCATGTCGCGCATAACGCGCTCGGAGTCGGCGCTCTCGGGCACGCTCTCGACGAAGGAGGTCTCGATGCGGTCGCCGAACTTGTCCTGGATCGCCTTGCGGCCCAGGTCGTGCTGGAAGGTCCAGCCGCCGTCGCCGATGGGGCTCACGTACATGAAGCCGATCTTGAGCTTGTCCGGTGCGGGCGCGGCGGCAGGCGCCTCTGCCGGGGCGGCGGCGGGCGCGGCCGTCTCCTCTTTCTGGCCGCAGCCGGCAAGCGCCGCGAGCGCCACCGCCGACAGGGCGGCGGCCTTGAACAGGGACCGTTTGTTCAGGTTCGGGTTCATGTGGGGTGAATCAGTGGAAACAAGGAAGAGGCAGCAGGCTCAGCCCCCCGGATGGAAGGGCCGGCCGAGCGAAGCCGGCATGTTCGCACGAATCCACACCGGATTGCGCGAGATCAGCACCAGCACGACGATGGTCGCCACGTAGGGCAGCATGGACAGCAATTGGCTGGCCACCTGCACGCCCGAGGCCTGCAGGTGAAACTGCAGCATGGTCACGCCGCCGAACAGGTAGGCGCCCAGCAGCACGCGCGCCGGCCGCCAGGTGGCAAAGGTGGTCAGCGCCAGCGCGATCCAGCCGCGCCCGGCGACCATGCCTTCCACCCACAGGGGCGTGTAGACGGTCGAGATGTAGGCGCCCGCCAGCCCGCACAGCGCGCCGCCCGCGGCCACGGCGCCCAGGCGGATGCGCCGCACCGGGTAGCCCAGCGCGTGCGCCGACTCGGGCGATTCGCCCACCGAGCGCAGCACCAGCCCGGCGCGCGTGCGGTACAGGAACCACACCATCGCCGCCGCCAGCAGCATGGTCAGGTAGACCAGCGGATGGAGCGTGCCCAACGCCGGCCCGACCACCGGCAGCTCGCGCAGCACGGGCCAGGAGAACTTGGGCGTGTCCGGCAGCTTGGCCTGCACGTAGCCGATGCCGGCGAAGGCCGAGAAGCCCACGCCGAAGATCGACAGCGCCAGGCCCGTGGCGTACTGGTTGGTGTTGAACCAGATGACCAGCACGCCGAACAGCGCCGCCAGCAGCGCGCCGGCGAGCATCCCGGCGCCCAGCCCGAGGGCGAAGCTGCCGGTGTGCACCACGGTGGCGAAGGCCGCCACGGCGGCGCACAGCATCATGCCCTCGGCGCCGAGGTTGACGATGCCCGACTTCTCGTTGATCAACAGGCCCAGCGAGGCCAGCGCCAGGACGGTGCCGGCGCTCAGCGTCGAGCCCAGCAGCAGTGCGTAGGATTCCATCAGTGGCGCCCTCCCCTGGCGCCCACCCAGCGCACGCGGTAGGCGATCAGCGTGTCGCAGGCCAGCAGCGTGAACAGCAGCAGGCCCTGGAACACGCCGGTGAGCGATTTGGGCAGCCCCAGGCGCGACTGCGCCAGCTCGCCGCCGATGTAGAACATGCTCATCAGGATGGCCGACAGCACCATGCCCACCGGGTGCAGCCGCCCGACGAAGGCGACGATGATGGCGGCAAAGCCGTAGCCGGCCGGTATGTAGGGCGTGAGCTGGCCGATCGGCCCGGCGACTTCCAGCGCGCCCGCCAGGCCCGCGGTCGCGCCCGAGATCAGGAGCGCCGTCCACAGCGCGCGGCGCGAGGAAAAGCCGGCGTAGCGCGCCGCCGCCGGCGCGAGGCCGCCCACCTGCAGCGCGAAGCCCGCGCGCATGCGAAACAGGAACACCCACAGGAGCGCCACGCTGATGAGGGCCAGCGGCAGCCCGATGGTCACGCGCGAGCCGGTGAAGAGCCTGGGCACCTGCGTGACGCGCTCGAACATGCGCGTCTGCGGGAAGTTGTAGCCCATGGGGTCCTTCCACGGGCCATAGACCAGGTAGCTCAGCAGCAGGATCGCCACGTAGACCAGCATCAGGCTGACCAGGATCTCGTTGGCGTTGAAGCGGTCGCGCAGGAAGGCGACGATGCCCGCCCAGGCCATGCCGCCCGCGATGCCGGCCAGCAGGATGGCGGGGACGATCCACGGCCCGGTGGTCTTGTCGGCCAGCAGCGCGACCCCGCCGGCCGCCACGGCGCCGATGACGAATTGCCCCTCGGCGCCGATGTTCCAGACGTTGGAGCGAAAGCACACCGCCAGCCCGAGCGCCACCAGCAAGAGCGGCGTCGCCTTCACGGCCAGCTCGCCCAGGGCGTAGGCGGACTTGACGGGCTCCCAGAAGAAGACCTGCAGCCCGCGCACCGGGTCCTTGCCCAGCAGCACGAACAGCAGCACGCCAATGGCCACCGTGATGGCCAGCGCGAGCAGGGGCGAGCCCCAGGTCCACAGGCGCGAGGCCTGCGGGCGCGCCTCAAGCTTGAGCATGGCCGCCCTCCCCGCGCTGCGCCGACTGCTGGCGGCCCAGGTGCTCCTGCACCTCGGCGTGCCACAGCCCGCTCATCCATTCACCGATGCGCTCCACGCTTGCCTCGGCGCGCGGCACCGAGGGCGACAGGCGCCCCTTGGCCAGCACGTGCAGCCGGTCGCAGATCTCGAACAGCTCATCCAGTTCCTCGCTGACCACCAACACGGCGCAGCCGGCATCGCGCAGCTTCAGGATCTCGCCGCGGATCTGCGCCGCCGCGCCCACGTCCACGCCCCAGGTCGGCTGGGAGACGATCAAGAGCTTCGGCCCGGCGTCGATCTCGCGGCCGACGATGAATTTCTGCAGGTTGCCGCCCGATAGGGAGCGCGCGGGCGCGTCCGGGCCGCCGGCCTTCACGCCGAAGCGGGTGATGATCTCCTGCGCGTGCGCGCGCAGGCGCCGCATGCGCAGCCAGCCGCCCGCGCCCACGGCGTTGCTGCGCGTGAGCAGCAGGTTGTGCGCCAGGCCCATGGTCGGCACCGCGCCGCGCCCCAGGCGCTCCTCGGGCACGAAATGCAGACCCAGCTGGCGCCGCTGGCGCGGGCGCATGCGCCCGGCCGGGCGGCCCGCCACCTCGACCATGGCGGGGGCGGCGCGTGTGTCCTCGCCCGAGAGGGCGTAGAGCAGCTCCTTCTGGCCATTGCCCGAGATGCCGGCGATGCCCACCACCTCGCCGGCGCGCACCTCCAGATCGATGCCGACCAGGGCCACGCCGAAGGGGTCGGCCGCGGGCAGCGACAGCCCATGCGTGCACAGCACGGCCTCGCCGACGCGCACCTCGCGGTGGTCGAGCGCCGGCGGCTCGGCGCCGATCATCAGGCGCGACAGCGAGGCGTTCGATTCCCGGGTGGGGTCGCACACCCCCGTCACCTTCCCGCCGCGCATGACCGTGCAGGTGCTGCACAGCTCGCGGATCTCGTGCAGCTTGTGGCTGATGTAGAGGATGGAACAGCCCTCGGCGGCGAGCTTGCGCAGCACCACGAAGAGCTTGTCCACCGCCTGGGGCGTAAGCACCGAGGTCGGCTCGTCCAGGATCAGCAGGCGCGGGTCGGTGAGCAGCGCGCGGATGATCTCCACGCGCTGCATCTCGCCCACGGAGAGGGTGTGGACCGGGCGGCCCGGGTCGATGTCGAGCCCGTACTCGCTGGCCTTTTCGGTGATGCGGCGCGCCACCTCGGCCAGCGGCTGGCGCCGGTCCAGGCCCAGCCAGACGTTCTCGGCCACGGTGAGCGTGTCGAACAGGCTGAAGTGCTGGAACACCATGGCGATGCCCAGCGCGCGCGCCTCCTGCGGGTTCCTGACCTGCACGGGCTGGCCGTCGAACCACATCGCCCCCTCGTCGGGCTTGGTGGCGCCGTAGATGATCTTCATCAGCGTGGACTTGCCCGCGCCGTTCTCGCCCAGCACGGCGTGGATCTCGCCCGGCTGCACGGTGAGCGAGACGCCATCGTTGGCCACCACGGCCGGATAGCGCTTGGTGATGCCCGTCAGTTGCAGCCGCGGTGGCGCGGGGTCCGCGGCGGCGCTGGAGGGGGTGGAATTCATGCCTGCGATTGTCTCCGAAGTGCGGGGGCCGTCAGTTTTTGTGAAAACGGTATCCGAGGCTTGTTCCGGGATGCTTGCGAGCTACGGATTTCGTAGCGTCGAGGCCACGTGCCGGATGCATTCGCGCAGCCACGCGCCGGCGGCGGAAGGGTGGGTGCGCGGGTGCCAGAGCTGGTAGTACACGAGGCGCGGGAACTCCACCGGGCAGGGCAGCACGGCCAGCGGCAGGCGCTCCGCGTAGCGCTCGCAGAACTGCCGGCCGGTGGTCAGCACCAGCAGGCTGCCCGCGACCATGGCGGGAATCAGGCTGAAATGCGCGCAGCGCACCGTGATGTTGCGCGCCAGGCCCAGGCCGTCCAGGTGCGCGTCGATCACGCCGCGCGCGCCGGGGCGGGTGGGCGTGGGCGCGATGTGCTCGGCGGCCAGCCAGTCCTCGGCGCTCCAGCCGCGCCGCACGGCCGGGTGCTCTCGGCCGACCAGGCACACCACCTCGTCGGAGAACAGGCGCGATTGGTGCAGGTCGCCGGGCGGCTCGGGCCAGTTGCCGACCACCACGTCGGCCTCGCCCTGCGCCAGGTGCGCGTGGTAGTGGGTGTCGGCCGTGAGCGGCAGGATCTCGACCGTGCACAGCGGCGCCTCGGCCTTCAGGTGGGCCACCAGGCGCGGCAGGAACAGGGGGTCGAGGTAGGCGCTCGCCGCGATGCGCAAGGGCCGGCGCGCGGTGCGCGGATCGAAGCCGCGCGCATCGGAGAACAGCGATTCGGCCGCGCGCAGGATGCTCGCCGCCGGCTCGACCATGGCCAGCGCCGCGTCGGTCGGCTGCATGCCGGCGCCCGAGCGCACCAGCAGCGGGTCGCCCGAGAGCTCGCGCAGCCGGCGCAGCGCACCCGAGACCGCCGGCTGGTGCATGCCCAGCCGGAGGGCGGCGCGCGAGACACTGCGTTCGGTGAGCACGGTGTGCAATACCCTGATGAGATGAAGGTCGATCTTGTCGAAAAGGGCTTGGTCTCTCATATGCGCTCGGGCATACACGCCATGGGCCGGAAGGTATGCCGCGCGGGGCGCGCGGCGCTACGCGTGCGGTCGGATGGGCGCGCCCGACCGGCCGGAAACGGTGGCGGCCACTGTACACGCGCCATAGCGCGCCGGGCATCCGGGTTATACGCAGGCCCATATGGCCAGGCGGGCGCTGCAGGACTACCCTTTCAGGCATGAGCACCACCCGCCCCTTGCGCTTCCTCCGCCGCGGCCGCACCGTGCAGCTGAACGGCATCGCCCCGGACCGCACCTTGCTGCAGCTGCTGCGCGAGGACCTGGGCGCGACCGGCACCAAGGAAGGCTGCGGAGAAGGCGACTGCGGCGCCTGCACGGTGGTGCTGGGCAGTGCGCGGGAGGGCCGCATCCACTACGAGGCCGTGAACAGCTGCATCCGGCTGGCGCATTCCATCGACGGCATGGCGCTGTGGACCGTGGAAGACCTGGCACAGGACCCGCTGATCCAGCCGGCCGACGAGGGCGCCGCTGCCGCGCCGGGCGGCCTGCACCCGGTGCAGCAGGCGCTGCTGCACAGCCACGCCACACAGTGCGGCTTCTGCACCCCCGGCTTCGCCATGAGCCTGTTCAGCATGTACCAGCGCCACGTCTGCCGGGAGGGCCGCGCCATCCCGCGCGCACTCGCGGCCGAGGAGCTGTCGGGCAACCTGTGCCGCTGCACGGGCTACCGCCCGATCCTGGAGGCGGCCGGCCAGCTGCACGAGCTGCCGCGCGTGCAGGTGGACGAGCCGGCGCTGCT
>NZ_ALEE01000821.1 GCF_000282995.1 Melaminivora alkalimesophila | reverse complement strand
GAGCCGGCGCTGCTGCGGCTGCTGGCGTCGCTGCAGGCTCCGGCCACGCCAGCGCCTGCCGAGGCACCGAGCTACCTGGCGCCGACAACCCTGCAAGAGCTGCTCGCGGCGCGCGCCGCGCACCCCGAGGCGCAGGTGGTCGCGGGTTGCACCGACGTCGGCCTGTGGGTGACCAAACACCACCGGCAGTTCGAGCGCGTGCTCGACGTGACGCGCGCGCACGAATTGCGCCAGATCCGCGAGCAGGACGGCGCCCTGGGCATCGGCGCCGCCGTGTCGCTGACCGAGGCCTTCGCTGCGCTGGTGGCGCGCTGGCCGCAGCTGGCGCGCTTCGCGGCGCGCTTTGCCGGCCTGCCGGTGCGCAACGCCGGCACGCTGGGCGGCAACGTCGCCAACGGCTCGCCCATCGGCGATTCCATGCCGCTGTTGATCGCGCTGGGCGCCGAGGTCGAGCTGGCCAGCACGCGTGGCC
>NZ_ALEE01000820.1 GCF_000282995.1 Melaminivora alkalimesophila | reverse complement strand
GGCGGCTGCCGCTGGAGGATCTCTACACCGGCTATCGCACGAACGTGATGGCGTCGGACGAGCTGCTTGCCTTCATCCACGTGCCGCCGCCCGCGCCGGGCCAGCTGCTCGCCGCCTACAAGGTCTCCAAGCGTTTCGACGACGACATCTCCGCCGTCTGCCTGGTGCTGAACCTGCAGCTGGAGGGCGGCACGGTGGTGCGGGCGCGCATCGGCGCCGGCGGCGTGGCCGCCACGCCGGCACGCGCCCGGCAGACCGAGGCCGCGCTCGCCGGCCAACCCTGGAGCGAGGCCACCGCCCGGCGCGCCGCGGCCGTGCTGCAGGCCGAATTCCAGCCCATCAGCGACATGCGCGCCTCCGCCCACTACCGCCGCGAGGCCCTGGGGGCGCTGGTGCTGCGCCTGTGGCGCGAGGGCCAGGGCGGCGCGGCCGGCGCTGCGCTGCACGAGCTGGCCCCGCTCGTTCCCGCCGAGGAGGCCCTGCCATGAAGCGCGACGACATCGCCCTGCAGCCCGAGGCTCCGGCCGTCGGGCGCCCCCACCCGCACGAGAGCGCCCGCGCCCAGGTGGCGGGCAGCGCCCCCTACGTCGATGACCTGCCGGAATTCAAGGGCACGCTCTACGCCGCCCCCATCCTGAGCCCGGTGGCGCACGGCACGCTCGACGGCGTGGACACCGGCGCCGCGCTGGCCCTGCCCGGCGTGCACGGCGTGGTGCTGGCCGAGGATGTGCCCGGCCTCGCCGTCTTTCCCACCGCCGCGCGCGACGAGGCGGTGTTCGCGCACGGCACGGTGCAATACGTCGGCCAGGTCATCGGCCTGGTGCTGGCGGATTCCGTCATGGGCGCGCGGCGCGCGGCGCGTGCCGTGCAGCTGTCCATCACCCCGCTGCCCGCCATCCTCAGCGTGCAGGACGCACTGGCCGCGCAGAGCTGGGTGCTGCCGCCCGTGCACGTGCGCCGCGGCGATGCGGCCGGTGCGCTCGCCACGGCGCCGCACCGCCTGCAGGGCCGCTTCGAGGTCGGCGGGCAGGAACATTTCTACCTGGAGGGCCAGATCGCCTACGCGCTGCCGCTGGAGCAGGGCCAGTGGTGGATCCATTCCAGCACCCAGCACCCCGGCGAGGTGCAGCACTGGGTGGCGCACGCGCTGGGCGTGGACAGCCACGCCGTGCGCATCGAGTGCCGGCGCATGGGGGGTGGCTTCGGCGGCAAGGAGACCCAGGCCGGCCACCTCGCGGTCTGGGCGGCGGTGGCGGCGCACAAGTTCGGCCGGCCCGTGAAGCTGCGCCTGGACCGCGACGACGACTTTGTGGTCACCGGCAAGCGCCACCCCTTCGCCTACGAATACGACGTGGGCTTCGACGCGAGCGGGCGCATCGCCGGACTCAAACTCATGATGGCGGCCAACTGCGGCCACAGCGCCGACCTGTCCGGCGCCGTCGCCGACCGCGCCGTGTTCCATTGCGACAACGCCTATTTCCTGGAGCACGTGGAGATCGCCTCCTACCGCTGCAAGACGAACCTGCAGAGCCACACGGCGTTCCGCGGCTTCGGCGGGCCGCAGGGGGTGATCGCCATCGAGGCCATCCTCGGCGACATCGCGCGGCACCTGGGCCTGGACGCCCTGGACGTGCGCATGCGCAACCTCTATGGCCTCGGCGAGCGCGACGTGACGCACTACCAGATGCGCGTCGAGGACAACATCCTGCACGAGCTCCTGCCGCAACTGGAGCGACAGGCGCATTACCGGCAGCGCCAGGCGGCGATTGCGCAGTGGAACGCCACCAGCCCGGTGCTCAAGCGCGGCCTGGCGGTCACGCCCGTGAAATTCGGCATCAGCTTCACCGCCACGCTGTTCAACCAGGCGGGCGCGCTGGTCAACGTCTTCACCGACGGCAGCGTGCAGGTCAACCACGGCGGCACCGAGATGGGCCAGGGGCTGCACACCAAGGTGGCGCAGATCGTCGCCGACGAGCTGGGCGTGCCGCTTGCGCGCGTGCTGGTCACGGCCAGCGACACCAGCAAGGTGCCGAACGCCAGCGCCACCGCCGCCTCCAGCGGCACCGACCTGAACGGCCGCGCCGCCCAGTACGCTGCGCGCACCATCCGCGACAACCTGGCGGCCTTCGTCGCCGGGCTGGACGGCTGCGGCGCGGGCGCGGTGCAGTTCGAGGGCGGCCTCGTCACCTCCCCGAAGGTCGTGCGCCGCTGGGAGGAGGTGGTGGTCGCCGCCTACGCCAACCGCATCCAGCTGTGGAGCGACGGCTTCTACCGCACGCCCAAGATCCACTACGACAAGACCACCCTCACGGGCCGGCCGTTCTTCTATTTCGCCTATGGCGCGGCCTGCACCGAGGTGGCCATCGACACCACCACTGGCGAGAGCCGTGTGCTGGCCATCGACATCCTGCACGACGTGGGCCGCAGCATCAACCCGGCCATCGACATCGGCCAGATCGAGGGCGGCTTCGTGCAGGGCATGGGCTGGCTGACCACCGAGGAGCTGGTCTGGGACGAACGCGGCCGGCTGGCGACGCACGCCCCCAGCACCTACAAGATCCCGGCCACCGGCGACGTACCCGAGCATTTCCAGGTGCGGCTATGGCACGAGGCCAACCGCGAGGACAACGTGGGCGGCAGCAAGGCCGTGGGCGAGCCGCCCTTCATGCTGGCGGTGAGCGTGTACGAGGCGCTGCGCAACGCCATCGCTGCGGCGCGCGACGGCGCAAGCGGGGGCAGGTTCGCGCCGGGCGAGCGCATCGAGTTGCGGGCCCCGGCGACCGCGGAAAACGTGCTGCGCGCGCTGGGGCGGCTGGAAGACTGAGCGAGCCGACGCGCCAGCCGCAAGGGACGGCCGGGCCGCCGCGCCTTTCCTCAGGGCGCAGCCGCGGGACCGGCTTCCGGCTGTGGCATCACGCGCCGCACCTCCACGCGGTTGCGACCCGCCCGCTTGGCGGCGTAGCAGGCCATGTCGGCCGTGTGCAGCAGCAGCGCCACGTCGCGCAGCCCGGGGCTGAGCGGCACCAGCCCGATACTCAGGCCGAGCGTGAAGCTGCGCCCCAGGTACGAGGGCTCCCAGGCCTGCACGGCCGCGCGCAGCTGCTCGGCCACCGCCAGCGCACGCGCCGAAGTCACCCCGGGCAGCACCACGGCAAACTCGTCGCCGCCGACGCGCGCCACCCAGCCCATCTGCCGCAGCTCCGACTCCAGCAGCCGCGCCAGATGCCGCAGCACGTCGTCGCCCGCCGCATGACCGGCCACGTCGTTGATGACCGTGAAATGGTCCAGGTCGAGGAACAGCAGCGCGCCGCTGCCCTCGTCGCCATACAGGCCCGGCGGCTGCGGTGCGCCCGGCAGCGCAGGCAGTCCCTGCGTCGCGCGCGCCTCCAGCAGCGCGCGCAGGCGTTCCTCGAAGGCAGGACGGTGCAGCAGCAGGGTCAGCGCATCGTGGCCGCCGCTCCAGGCCTCGTGCTGGCGTGCGGCGCGGGTGGCGGTGCAGTCCTCCAGCACCCACAGCGTGCCGCGCTGCGGGTCCTCGGCATGGATCGGCCGCCCCTGCGCGCGCACCCATTGCACGCCGCCGTCGCGCCGCAGCAGCGGCAGCTCGCCCTCGAAACGGCCGTGGGCGGCGAACTGCGCCCGCACCTGGCGCGCCATGCTGTCGGCCTCGCCCTCCTGCGGCGCCAGCAGGTCGAGCAGCAGGCGCCCGCGCAGCTGCGCCGGGCTGTGGTCAAGGAGCCGGCAGGCCTGCAGGCTCGCCACCTGGACCCGTTCCTCGTGCGTCAGGGCGATGCCCAGCGGCACGTGGGCCAGCACCGCCTGCAGCTGCTGCGACAGCGCCTGCCAGCCCTGGCGGTGCGCGCGCCGGTGCTCGAGCAGGCGCAAGCACACCCGCACCACGTCGTCCACCTCGCCGGCCGAGCGCGGCCAGTGGGCGTGGATGGCGCCGCCCTCCGCGGTCGTGTCCTCCGGATCGAAGGCATCGTCCAGCACCGCCATGGCGCGCTCGCGCAGCTGCGCCAGGGGCCGTGCCAGCCAGCCGATCGCCAGCACCGCCGCAAGGCCCACCAGGGCGGTCACCAGCGCCGCCACCTGCCAGGCGCGCCGCTGTACGCCCTCGACCGGCGCGAGCAGCGTGCGCGCATCGCTCACGCGCGCCACCATCCATTGCGGCATCGGCACGCTCGCCAGGCTGACCACATGGCCGGAGCGCGACTCCGTGAGGCTGCTGCCGTTGAGCGGCTTGCCGCGGCTGCGCCAGCGCTCGTAGGCCTCTGCCAGGCCCGGCTCGTCGCGCACATGGCCGAGCACACGCCCGGCGTCCGGGTGCGACAGGATGACGCCCTCGCGCGTGAACACCACCAGCCGCGAGTCCGAGCGGGCCGGCAGCGCCAGCGAATGCGGCAGCAGCCCCTGGGACTGCAGCCGCAGCACCCCCGCCACCACGCCGCCGACGCCGCCCTCCCGAAGCAGCAGCGGGTGGGTGAACATCACGCGCGCGTCCGACGGCCGCGTGCCGATCAGTTCGGACACCAGCGGCTTGCCTTCGACCAGGGTGCGCACGAGGTAGTCGCGCTCGGCCGGATCGAGCTCAGAAGCCTTCTCCAGCTGCCCGTAGCGCAGGTTGACGCTCAGCTGGCCGTCGTGGCGCGCCACCGAGGTGGCATCGAAGAAGCGCACCGCCGGCAGGCCCTGCTGCAGCAGCCATTCGAGCGAGGCCGGCGAATCGAGCATGCCGGGCGTGATTCCCTCCGCCACCGTCGACAGCACCTTCTGGCTCTGTTCGATCTTGCTCGACAGCAGCCGCGCCACCAGCTCCACCTCGTCGCCCTGCTGGACCACCAGGCGGTCCATCGCCTCCTGCCCCGCGGCACGCGCCACCAGCCAGCCGGTCAGTGCACCGGCCGCCAGCACCGCCAGCGCCGCCACCAGCAACAGCTTGCGCACCAGCGGACCGGGAAACCAGCTGCGCCCGGGCGCCAGCAGGGTGGCCTCCTCCTGGTCGGCGGCGCCATCGAGCGCAAGACCGGCGCCGGGGGTGCGCGCCCGCGCGGCAGCAGCCGCA
>NZ_ALEE01000819.1 GCF_000282995.1 Melaminivora alkalimesophila | reverse complement strand
GGCAGCAGCCGCAGGCCCGGTCGCGCCCTGACCGGGCACGAGCTGCTGCAGCGCGGCGAGGTGCTCGGCCGGGGTCATGCGCGCTCCCCAGGGGAGGCGCCGGAGTCGGGAGAGGCGGGGATGGCGCGGTACATGGCGGGCTGCGAAGGCGCGCACCCCGCGCGGGCGGGGTGGGCGCAGGCCAATATACGCAGCATCGCCGCGCCCGGCGCCCGGTACTAGCCCGCATTGGGCGACAGGAAAACCCTGACGGACGATTCCCACAAGCGGCGCGCCTGCAGGGGCGACCGCGCCGGCCCCTGCCTCTTCAGGCGCCGGCGACGGCGCGCAGCGCGCCTGGCTGCGGCAGGGTGAGCACGTTGCCGGTGCCGGCGATCAGGCCGTGCTCGCGCAGCTGGCGCAGCACGCGCGACAGCGTCTCGGGCGCGATGCCGAGCTGCGCCGCGATCGAGCGCTTGCGCTGCTTGAGGACCACGCGCAGGGCACCGTCGCCTTCGCCCTGGGCATGGCGGAGCAGCCATTGGGCACAGCGCGCCTCGGCGTCCTGCGCGAGGCGGCTCACCGCGACCTCGGTCTGCTGGCAGTAGCCGGCCGCCATGTCGCGCAGCAGGATCTGCGCCGGCTCGGGCAGGGCGTCGAAGCTGCGCCGGAACTCCTCGAGCGGCAACCGGCGCAACTGCACCCGGGTATCGGCCACCATGTCCACCGCGCTCGGGCGCTCGAGCAGCGCCGTGGCCGCGTCCAGCCAGAAAGGGCCCTCCACCACGCCGAGCTGGTGGCGCATGACCCCGTCCTCGCACACCCCGAGCAACACCCGGCCGCTGTCCAGGTACAGCACCGAGGCACTGTGCTGGTGGCGCTCGCGCAGCACCTTGCCCGCGGCAGCCACCTCGACCGGGATGGATGGATCGGAGCACGGAAGGGGGAACATGCCCCGACTGTGCCCCGGCCAGCGCCTGCGCGCTTTGAGAGAAATCAAAGGGCGGGCCCATGCCGGCAGGCGCTGGCGCCCTCCTCCACAATAGCGCGGTCATGCGGCCCGAGCGCCGGGCCCCAGGCAACCCTGCAACAAGGAGACTTTCCATGCCCATGTTCGTCGATACCTCCCCTCCGGGGCAGTGCATCTTCTGCCGCCTGGTGGCGCGCGAGATCCCCGCCGCGGTGGTGTACGAGGACGACCTGACCATCGCCTTCATGGACCTGGGCCAGGTCACGCCCGGCCATGTGCTGGTCGCCACGCGCCGCCACGGTGCGACGCTGCTCGACATCACGCCCGAGGAAGCGGGCGCCGCCATGCAGACGGCACAGCGCATCGCGGCGGCGGCCCAGGCGGCCTTCGACCCGGCCGGCCTGACCATCCTGCAGGCCAATGGCGCCGTCGGCGGCCAGACCGTCGGCCACTTCCACCTGCACGTGGTGCCGCGCCACGAGGGCGACGGCATCGCCCTGAGCTGGCCGCGCAAGGAGCCCGGCTTCGAGGTGCTGGCCGGCTACGCCGAGCGCCTGCGGGCCGTCCTTTGAGCCCGCCTTCGCCCACCCTCGCCCCGGGCCGCCCATCCGGCGCGTCCACGCTCGCGCCCGCCATGGCGGTGCTCGTGCTGGCGCTGCTGCTGAGCCTGCAGCCGGTCACGACCGACCTGTACCTGCCGGCCCTGCCGGCGCTCACGCGCGATCTGGGCGCGCCGGTGGCCGCCGGCCAGCTCACGCTGTCGGCGCTGCTGCTGGCCTTCGGCTGCTCGCAGCTGCTGTGGGGGCCGCTGTCCGACCGCTTCGGGCGCCGGCCGGTGCTGCTCGCGGGGCTGGCACTCTACGTGCTCGCCTCGGTCGGCAGCGCGCTGGCCGCCAGCATGGAACTGCTGGTGCTGTGGCGCACGCTGCAGGGCGCCGCCATGGGCGCGGCCGTGATGGGCGCGCGCGCCATCGTGCGCGACCTGTACACGCCGCTGGCCGGCGCGCGTGCCATGTCGCGGGCGCTCACCGGGCTGGGCATCGTCGCTTGCCTGTGCGCGCCGATCGGCGGCCTGCTGACCGAGTGGCTCGGCTGGCGCGCGGCGCTGCTGGCGCTCACGGCGTACGCCACCGCCACG
>NZ_ALEE01000818.1 GCF_000282995.1 Melaminivora alkalimesophila | reverse complement strand
CCCCCGCCACGCTGGCGGTGGTCGCGCTGCGCCTGCCCGAGACGCTCGCGCAACCCAACCCGCGCGCGCTGCAGCCCGCCACCTTCCTGCGCAACTGGCTGCTGGTGCTGCGCTCGCCCACCTTCTGGGCCTTCTCGCTGCTGACCACGGCGAGCTACGGCGGCCTGTTCACTTTCCTGGCCGCGTCCTCCTTCGTCTACATCGAGGTACTGGGCCTGTCGCGCACGCAATACGGCCTCGTGCTGCTGTCCAACGCCGCCTTCTACCTGCTGGGCACGCTGCTGTGCCGCCGGCTGCTCGCGCGCGTGGGCCTGCGCCGCACGGTCGCGATCGGCGGCGCGCTCAGCCTCTCGGGCGGGCTGCTCACGCTGGCGGCGGCGCTCGCGGGTTGGCACAGCGTGGCGACCTTGCTGCCGCCCTTCTACCTGTTCATGCTCGGCCACGGCGTGCACCAGCCCTGCGGCCAGTCCGGCGCCGTGGGGCCCTTTCCACAGGCGGCGGGCGTGGCTTCGGCGCTCAACGGTTTCATGATGATGATCGCCGCCTTCGGCATCGGCTGGTGGCTGGGAACGGCGCTGGACGGCAGCGTCTGGCCGCTGGTGCGCGGCGTGGCAGCGTGGTCCGTCATGCTGGCGCTGGTCGCCTGGACGCTGGTGCAACGCCACGGGGAACCGCCGGATGCCAACTGAGGGCAAGACCCCCCTGCCGGCGCTCGCCATCGCCGGGCCGACCGCCTCGGGCAAGACGGCCGCCGCCCTCGCCGTGGCCGAGGCGCTCGCGCCCGCGCAGCCGGTGGAGATCATCAGCGTGGATTCGGCACTGGTCTATCGCGGCATGGACATCGGCACCGCCAAGCCCACGCCCGCCGAGCGCGCGCGTGTGCCGCACCACCTGATCGACATCCGCGACCCGCGCGAGGCCTACAGTGCCGCCGAGTTCGTGCGCGACGCCACGCAGCGCATCCAGGACATCCGCGCGCGCGGCGCCCTGCCGCTGCTGGTGGGCGGGACCATGCTGTACTTCAAGGCGCTGATCGAAGGCATCGACGACATGCCGCCGGCCGACCCGGCGGTGCGCGCGCGCCTCGACGCCCAGGCCGCCGCCCTCGGCTGGCCGGCGATGCACGCCGAGCTGGCGCGCGT
>NZ_ALEE01000817.1 GCF_000282995.1 Melaminivora alkalimesophila | reverse complement strand
GCTGGCGCCCGCCGACAGCCAGCGCATCCAGCGCGCGCTGGAAGTCTGGCAGCTCACCGGCCGGCCGCTGTCGAGTTTTCATTCCGCAAGGGATACGGCCCGGGACGCCGGCCCCCTGCGCATCGAGGATGTGTTCTCGCTGGAGCCGCGCGAGCGCGCCTGGCTGCACGGGCGCATCGCCCAGCGCTTCGACGCCATGCTGCAGGAGGGCTTCCTCGACGAGGTGCTGCGCCTGCATGCGCGCGGCGACCTGCACGCCGACCTGCCGAGCATGCGCTGCGTGGGCTACCGCCAGGCCTGGGAGTCCATCGAAGGGCGCGAGCCGCTGGCGACGCTGCCCGAGCGCGGCATCGCCGCCACGCGCCAGCTGGCGCGGCGCCAGCTCACCTGGCTGCGCGGCATGGCGGGGCGCACGGTCATCGCCTGCGACGAGCCGCAGGCGCTGGACCGGCTGGTGCAGGCGGTGCGCGAGCGACTGCAGGCGCGGGAGCCCTCGGCATGAGTGGGCCCGGCGCCGCACCGCTGCTCCAGGTCGAGGGACTTGCCCGCCACTACGGCGCGCAACCCGTCTTCAGCCACGTGCACCTGCAGGTGCAGCGCGGCGAGTTCGTCGCCATCGTCGGCGACTCGGGCGTGGGCAAGTCCACGCTGCTCAACTGCCTGGCCGGGCTGGACCACTGGGACGCCGGCCGCATCGTGCACGCCGGTGTGGACATCGGCCCGATGGACGACACGCAGCGCGCACTGTGGCGCCGCGCGCACGTGGGCTTCGTGTTCCAGGCCTTCCACGTGCTGCCGCATCTCACCGTGGCGCAGAACGTGGCGCTGCCGCTGATGCTGCTGGGCCGGCACGACGCTGCACAGGTCGCCCGCATGCTGGAGGCCGTGGGCCTGGCCGGCTTGGGTGAGCGCCTGCCGCAGCAGCTCAGCGGCGGGCAG
>NZ_ALEE01000816.1 GCF_000282995.1 Melaminivora alkalimesophila | reverse complement strand
GCGATCGCCCGCGCGCTGGTGCACCGCCCGCCGCTGCTGCTGGCCGACGAGCCCACCGGCAACCTCGACCCCGCCACCGCCGCGCGCGTGATGGACGTGCTGGCCGACCAGATGCGCGAGCACGGTGCCGCGCTGGTGCTGGTCACCCACTCCGGGGCGGCCGCGGCGCGGGCCGACCGGGTGCTGCACCTGACCGCGCAGGGCATGGAAGCAGCGCCAACCGTGCGCTGACGGCGCGCCACCATCGCCATGCTCGCCCTGCTGCGCACCTTTTCCTGGCAGGAGCTGCGCCGCCACCCCTGGCGCAGCGCCGCCGCCGTG
>NZ_ALEE01000815.1 GCF_000282995.1 Melaminivora alkalimesophila | reverse complement strand
CCGCCGCCGTGGTGGCGGTGATGCTGGGCGTGGCGCTGGGGTTGGCGGTGCACGTCATCAACGCCTCGGCGCTGGACGAGTTCTCGCAGGCGGTGCGCTCCATCAGCGGCCAGCCCGACCTCACGCTGCGCGCCGCGCAGGGCTCGCTGCCGGAATCGCTCTATGCCGAAGTCGCCGCGCACCCCCAGGTGGCGCTGGCGAGTCCCTGGCTGGAGCTGACGGCGCAGGCCGCCGCCGACCCCGAGAACCTTCCCACCTTCGGGCCAGACCGCAACGCGGCAACGGACGACCCTGCAGCCGCTGGACCGCGCGTGGCACTGCGCGTCGTGGGCATCGACGCCTTGGTGGTGCCTGCCGTTGCGCCCGACCTGATGCCCCGGGCAGCGCCCGCGGCCCCGCGCCTGGCGCTGTTGGCCCCCGCCACCGTGTTCCTCAACGCCGCGGCGCTGCGGGCGCTGGGCTTCACGGCGGCCCTGCGCGGCGACGAGCC
>NZ_ALEE01000814.1 GCF_000282995.1 Melaminivora alkalimesophila | reverse complement strand
CTGCAGGCCCGACCCGGCTGGCCGGCCGGTGTGGTGGTGGCCCAGCCGGGCGACGCCGAGCAGCGCCTGGGCAACCTGTCGCGCGCCTACCGGGTCAACCTGACGGTGCTGGCGCTGGTGGCACTGTTCACCGGGGCGTTCCTGGTATTCTCGGTGCTGGCGCTGAGCGTGGCGCAGCGCGCGCCGCAGTTCGCGCTGCTGGCCGTGCTGGGCGCCACGCCGCGCCAGCGCCTGCTGCTGGTGCTCGGCGAATCGGCCCTGCTCGGCGCCGTCGGCAGTGCGGCCGGGCTGGCACTGGGCATGGGTCTGGCGGCGCTCGCCCTGCGCGTGCTGGGCGGCGACCTGGGCGGCGGCTACTTCGCCGGCGCCGAGCAGCCCGCACTGCAGTGGAGCGCCGGCGCCGCCGCCGTGTACGGCGCTCTGGGGCTGGCGGCCGCGCTGGTGGGCGGCTGGTGGCCGGCGCGGCAGGCGCAGGAACTGCCGCCGGCGCAAACGCTCAAGGGCCTGGGCGCGCAGGGCGGCCGCGCGCGCGGCGGTCTCGTCGGCGTGGCTTTGGTCGCTGCAGGCGCGCTGCTGGCCAAGGCACCACCGGTGCTTGGCATCCCGTTGGCGGCCTACCTGGCCGTGGGCCTGCTGCTGGTGGGCGGCATCGCCCTGTTGCCCTGGGCGGTGCAGGCGCTGTTGCACTGGCT
>NZ_ALEE01000813.1 GCF_000282995.1 Melaminivora alkalimesophila | reverse complement strand
TTGCACTGGCTCGAGCCGCTGGCGGCGCGGCACGCTCTGCCCCTGCTGGCACTGGAGCGCGCGCGCCGGATGCGCGGCAGCGCCGCCGTGGCCCTGGGCGGGGTGGTCGCGGCGCTCAGCCTGGCGGTGGCGCTGACGGTGATGGTGGCGAGTTTTCGCGGCTCGGTCATCCAGTGGCTGGACGCCGTGCTGCCCGCACCGCTCTACGTGCGCCTGGCCGGTCCGGCTGGCGAGGATGCGGCCACGTTCCCGCCCGGCTTTGGCGAGGCCGTGGCACGGCTGCCCGGCGTGCAGCGCGTGCAGCCCCAGCGCGTGAGCAGCCTGCTGCTCGACCCGACCCGCCCCCCCGTGGCGCTGCTGGCCCGCCCGCTGGGCGCCGATCCGGCGCAGGCCCTGCCCCTGGTCGGCAGCGCCCATCCCGTGCCTGCCGACCGTGTGGGCATCTATGTGAGCGAGGCGGTGGTGCAGCTCTACGGCGTGCAGCCCGGCGCGGATTGGGCTGCGCCGTCAGCGGCTTTTGCCCCCCTGGTGCAGGAGCCAGGGGCGCCAGCAGCGAGGTTCTTCGTCGCAGGCGTGTGGCGCGACTATGTGCGCCAGTTCGGCGCCATCACGCTCGACCGCGACGACTACGTGCGCCTGACGGGCGATGCACGCACCACCGACCTGGCCCTGTGGCCCGCGCCCGGCGCGGACGAAGCCGCGCTGCGCGGCGCCATCGCAGCGCTGGCCCAGGAGGCGGCAGGCGGCAGCGAAGCCGGCAGCGCGTCCTCACCCACACCCCCCGCGCTGGAGTTCAGCGCCGCCGCCGCCATCCGCGCGCGCTCCCTGGCCCTGTTCGACCGCAGCTTCGCCGTCACCTACTGGCTGCAGGCGGTGGCGATCGGCATCGGCCTGTTCGGCGTGGCGGCGAGTTTCAGCGCCCAGGTGCTGGCGCGGCGCAAGGAGTTCGGGCTGCTGGCCCACCTGGGCCTGACCCGCGCGCAGATCCTCACCGTGGTCGCCGGCGAAGGAGCCGCCTGGACGGCCATCGGCGCGCTGGCCGGCACGCTGCTGGGGCTGGCGGTGGCCGTGGTGCTGGTGCATGTGGTGAATCCGCAGAGTTTTCACTGGACGATGGAGCTGCGGGTGCCGGTGGGGCGGCTGGCGGCGCTGGCTGCGGCGGTGATGGCAGCGGGGACGGTGACGGCGTGGCTGGCGGGACGGGCTGCGGCGGGGCGGGATGCGGTGATGGCGGTGAAGGAGGATTGGTAGCTGGCGGGTGTGCGCTGGTCCTGACCCGTGCGGCAGGGGCCGGGAGGCGACAGGCGCGCCCGCGCAGGTGGTCGGCTGCGCGAGAATGCTGGGATGGCCCGTGTCTCCTTCCCCTGGCTCTCCGCGGCGATCGCCCGCATCGAAGCCGACTACCACCGCAGCGCCGACACCCACCTGATCCCGCTGCCCCTGCCCGCCTTCGCCGCGCACGGCATCGACCTCTACCTCAAGGACGAGTCCACGCACCCGACGGGCAGCCTCAAGCACCGCCTCGCGCGCTCGCTGTTCCTGTTTGCGCTGTGCAACGGCTGGATCCATGAGGGCTCGACCATCGTCGAGGCCTCCAGCGGCTCCACGGCGGTGAGCGAGGCCTACTTCGCCCGGCTGCTGGGCCTGCCCTTCGTGGCGGTGATGCCGCGCTCGACGTCGGTCGAGAAGATCGCGCTGATCGAGTTCTACGGCGGGCGCTGCCACTTCGTCGATGCAGCCGACGAGGTGTACGACGCGGCGCGCGCCGTGGCGGCCGAGACGGGCGGGCATTACATGGACCAGTTCACCTACGCCGAGCGTGCCACCGACTGGCGCGGCAACAACAACATCGCCGAGAGCATGTTCACGCAAATGCAGCGCGAGCGGCACCCCATCCCGCGCTGGATCGTGGTGGGCGCGGGCACGGGCGGCACCAGCGCGACCATCGGCCGCTACGTGCGCTTCCAGATGTACGACACGCAGCTGTGCGTGGCCGACCCGGCCGGCTCGGTGTTCGGCCCGTACCACCGCACGGGCGACGCCACGCTCACCGCGCCCGGCTCGCGCATCGAAGGCATTGGCCGCCCGCGCGTCGAGCCGAGCTTCATCCGCACGCTGGTGGACCGCATGGAGGAAGTGGCGGACGATGAATCCATCGCTGGCATGCGCGCGTTGTCGCAGCTCTTGGGCCGGCGCGTGGGGCCGTCCACCGGCACCAACTTCGTCGCCATGCTGCGGCTGGCGCGCGAGATGCGGAACGCCGGGCAGCAGGGCTCCATCCTGTCGCTGCTGTGCGACGCCGGGGAGCGCTACCTGCCGACCTACTACGACGAGGCCTGGGTGCGGACGCACCTGGGCTGCTGGGCGGACGCGGGCGCGCGCGTCGATGCGCTGCTGCGCGAAGCCTGAACCGGCTGGATCGCCATGCCTGGGCCCGCATCTGCCTGGCACCCTGCCGCCGGTGGGCCGGCCGAGCGGGCGGCGCCAAAGGGCGGCCCCACACGCCGCCAGTGGCTGCTGCGCGCGCTGGGCGGCGCCTCGGGGCTGGGCTTGGGGCCGTCCGCCTGGGCGCTGCCGCCGCGCACGCTCGCCTTCCCTCGCGACCACGGCAGCCATCCGGAACGGACCACCGAATGGTGGTACATCACCGGCCATGCGCGGGCCGGGGGACGGCTGTGGGGCTTCCAGGTCACGTTCTTTCGCTCGCGGGTCGAGCTCACGCAGGCCATGCAATCGCGCTTCGCGGCCAAGCAGCTGCTGTTCGCCCACGCCGCCCTGACGGATGTGCAGGGCCGGCGCCAGTTGCACGACCAGCGCATCGCGCGGGCGGGCTTCGGCATTGCCGAGGCATCCGAGCAGGACACGGCGGTGCACCTGCGCGACTGGCACCTGGTGCGCAGCCCGCTGGACGCCCCGGGCCACAGCCGCTACCGCACGCAGGTGGCGGGCAACGGTTTTGCGCTGGAGCTGGCCTTCGACAGCACGCAGCCGGTGCTGCTGCAGGGGCAGCAGGGCCTGTCACGCAAAGGCCCGCAGGCCACGCAGGCGAGCTATTACTACAGCCAGCCGCAGCTGGCGGTGCGCGGCAGCATCGCACGGGACGGCCACCGCATGCCGGTCGAGCCCGGCAGCGGCCGCGCGTGGCTGGACCACGAGTGCAGCGATGCGCTGATGCACCCGGATGCGGTGGGGTGGGACTGGATCGGGATGAACCTGGACGATGGCCGGGCACTCACGGCCTTTCACCTGCGCCGTGCGGACGGCAGCGCGCTCTGGGCGGGCGGCTCGATGCGCGCCCCGGGCGACGCCGCGCCGCAGGCGTTCGCGCACGATGCCGTGGTCTTCACGCCCCTGCGCCACTGGGGCAGCCCGATGAGCGGCGCGCGCTACCCGGTCGAATGGCGCGTGCAGACACCCGCAGGGCGGTTTGGCGTGCACGCGCTGCTCGATGACCAGGAGCTGGACAGCCGCGCCTCCACCGGCGCGATCTACTGGGAGGGCCTGAGCGAGCTGCGCGACGCCGACGGCCGCGCGGTGGGCCGTGGCTACCTGGAAATGACGGGGTACGCGCAGCCGCTGCGGCTGGGCGGGTAGTGGGCTGTGCCGGCGTCTGGCCGGCGCGCTCACTCGATCGCCAGCCGCTGGCCCCGGCCGCCCTGCTTCTTGGCCAGGTTCAGGGTCAGCACGCCGTGCTCGTACTTGGCCTGGCAGCCCTCGGGGTCCAGCTCGGCGGGCAGCTGGAAGCTGCGTGAGACACTGCCGTAGTAACGCTCGGAGCGCAGCACCTTCTCGCCCTCGGTCTTTTCATCGCGCTGGCGCACCTCGGCGCTCAGGGTGACGATGTTGCCGTCCACCGAGACATGGATATCTTCCTTGGGCACGCCCGGAATCTCGGCCGTGATCAGGAAGCCGCCGTCATTCTCGCGCACGTCCACCTTCATCTGCGAGGGGTTGGGCAGCGGGTCGCCGTGCAGCGGGCGGATGTAGAAGCCCGGGTTCATGTCCTTGAAAAAATCGTCGAACAGGCCACCACGGCCAATCAGTGCATTCATGGCAATTGCTCCTTTCGATGATCGGGTTGCAGGGCCGGCACTGCGCCGGCCTCCTGCATTCATCTAGGGTTGGGCGCCCGCCAATTCAAGGGCCCGGTCGGCGCGCAGGGCCGACAGGGCGGCAGCGCCTGCCCGGAGCCACTGCCCCGGCGCGGGCGTCAGCCCGAGGTGCGCCGGCGCTCCAGCCACGCGATCAGCTCGCCCATGATGCCGCGGCGGAAGGCCAGCACGCAGACCACGAAAATCAGGCCGGTGACGATGGTGACCGACTCGCCCAGGGTATTGAACCAGTCGATGGTGGTGAGGCGCGCGAGCAAGTGCCCCAGCTCGCCGATCTTGTTCTCCAGCAGCACCACCACGGCCGAGCCGACCAGCGGACCGCTGAGCGTCCCCATGCCGCCCACCAGCGTCATCAGCACCACGTGGCCCGAGGCCGACCAGTGCACGTCCGACAGCGTGGCAAAGCCCAGCACCAGCGTCTTGAGCGCGCCCGCCAGCCCCGCCAGCGCCGCGGAGATCACGAAGGCCAGCAGCTTGAAGCGGTTGGTGTCGTAGCCGAGCGACGTGGCGCGCGGCTCGTTTTCCTTGATCCCCTTGAGCACCTGCCCGAACGGCGAGTGGATGGTGCGCACGATCAGCAGGAAGGCGGCGACCACGACGATCAGGCACACGTAGTACATGGTCAGATCGTTGCTCAGGTCGATGACGCCGAACAGCTTGCCGCGCGGCACGCCCTGCAGCCCGTCCTCGCCGCCCGTGAAGGGCGCCTGCAGCGCGGCGAAATACAGCATCTGGGCCAGCGCCAGCGTGATCATGGTGGCGTAGATGCCCTGGCGGCGGATGGTGAACCAGCCCATCACCAGGCCCAGCAGCGCGCCGCTCAGCAGGCCCGCGAGCAGCCCCAGCTCGGGCGTTGCGCCCCAGACCTTGATGGCGTGGCCCGTGACGTAGGCCGCGCCGCCCAGGAAGGCCGCGTGGCCGAAGGACAGCAGGCCCGTGTAGCCCAGCAGCAGGTTGAAGGCCGAGGCGAACAGCGCGAAGCACAGCAGCTTCATCACGAACACCGGGTAGGCGCCGATGAAGGGCGCGGCGATCAGGCCCAGCAGCAGCAGGCCATAACCGATGGGAGCGAATTTCTTGACGTTCATGTGGGGCACCCCGGCGTGTTCACTTTTCCTTGCCGAACAGGCCGGCGGGGCGGATCAGGAGGACGATGGCCATGATGACGAACACCACGGTGGAGGAGGCCTCGGGGTAGAAGACCTTGGTGAAGCCCTCGATCACCCCCAGCCCCAGGCCGGTGAGGATCGAGCCCATGATGGAGCCCATGCCGCCGATCACCACCACGGCAAACACCACGATGATCAGGTTCTGGCCCATGAGCGGCGTGACCTGGTACACCGGCGCCGCCAGCACGCCGGCGAAGGCCGCCAGCGCCGCGCCGAAGGCGTAGGTCAGCGTGATCATGACGGGCACGTTCACGCCGAAGGCCTCGACCAGGCGCGGGTTCTCGGTGCCGGCGCGCAGGTAGGCGCCCAGCTTGGTCTTCTCGATCACGTACCAGGTGGCGATGCACACCACGATCGAGGCGACCACCACCCAGGCGCGGTAATTGGGCAGGATCATGAAGCCCAGGTCGGTTGCGCCCTCGAGCAGCTCGGGCGTGTCGTAGCCCAGGCCGGAGACACCGTAGATCGAGCGGAACACGCCCTCGATCAGGAGCGTCAGACCCAGGGTCAGCAGCAGGCCGTAGAGGTGGTCGAGCTTGTAGATCCAGCGCAGCAGCAAGCGCTCGATCGCCACCCCGAACACCCCGACCACCAGCGGCGCCGCGATCAGCATGACCCAGTAGTTCACGCCAAAGTATTCCATCGCCATCCAGGTGGTCAGGGCCCCCAGCATGAACAGCGCGCCGTGCGCGAAGTTGATCACGTTGAGCAGGCCGAAGATCACGGCCAGCCCCAGGCTGAGGATTGCGTAGAACGAGCCATTGACCAGCCCCAGCAGGAGCTGGCTCAGCATGGCCGGCATTGAGACACCAAAGATTTCCATGGAACGACGCGGGAGCCGCGGGGTGAGGGTTCGGTTTCAGGCGGGCAATCGGCGTGCGCGTGCCGGCATCACTTCCAGAGCGCGCACTTGCTCTCGGCCTTCGTCGTGAAGACCTCCTCGCCCGGCAGCTTCTTGATGATCTTGTAGTAGTCCCAGGTGCCCTTGGATTCCTTGGGCGACTTGACCTGCACCAGGTACATATCGTGCACGTAGCGGCCGTCGGCGCGCAGGTAACCCTTGGCGAAGAAGTCGTCCATCTTCATGTTGCGCCACGCTTCCATGACCTTGTCGGCGTCGGTCGTGCCGGCGGCTTCCACGGCCTTCAGGTAGTTCATGGTGGCGGAGTAGTCGGCGGCCTGGATCTCGGTGGGCCGGCGCTTGGTCTTTTCCATGAACTTGTCGGCGAACTTGCGCGAGGGCTCGTCCATGTCCCAGTACCAGCTGGTGACGAACTGCAGGCCTTCGGTGTTCTTCAGGCCCAGGCTGTGGATGTCGCTGTAGAAGACCAGCATGGGCGTGACGCTCATGGTCTTGCCGATGCCGAATTCCTTGGCGGCCTTGATGGCGTTGATGGTGTCGCCGCCGGCGTTGGCCAGCGCCAGCACCTGCGCCTTGGAGTTCTGCGCCTGCAGCAGGAAGGACGAGAAGTCCGAGGCGTTGAGCGGGTGGCGTACAGTGCCGACCACGGTGCCGCCCTTTTCCTTCACGATCTTGGAAGCGTCGGCCTCCAGCGCGTGGCCGAAGGCGTAGTCCGAGGTCAGGATGAACCAGCTCTTCTGGCCGCCCTCGACGATGGCGCCGGCCGTGCCCTTGGACAGGGCGACGGTGTCGTAGGCGTAGTGCACCGTGTAGGGCGTGCACTGCTCGTTGGTCAGCGCCGAGGAAGCCGCGCCGTTGTTGATCAGCACACGCTTCTTCTCTTCCGCCACCTTCGCCATGGCCAGCGCCGCGCCGGAGTTGGTGCCGCTGAAGATCATGGTCAGGCCCTGGGTGTCGATCCACTCGCGCGCCTTCGACGCGGCGATGTCGGCCTTGTTCTGGTGGTCGGCCGTGAGCAACTCGACGGGCTTGCCCAGCACTTTCCCGCCGAAGTCATCGATCGCCATCTGGATGGCGACGCCGCCGTTCTTGCCTTCCACGTCGGCGTAGAGGCTGGACATGTCGCTGATGTAGCCGATCTTGACCTTGTCTTCGGCGTGGGCGGCGGTGCCCAGCAGGCCGGCGGCGGCCAGTGCGAGGGCGGTGGTGGTGAATGTGCGGTTCATGCTTGTCTCCGGGTTGCTGTTCTTCTTCACGGGTCAAAGGAACACGGCCGCGGCCGCGGGCACTGCGCCTGCCCGCGACCACGGCCGGCGTTCACATCACTTCCAAAGCTCGCACTTGCTCTCTTCCTTGGTGGTCCAGACCTGGTCGGCCGGCAGCTTGGCGACGACCTTGTAGTAGTCCCAGGCCTGCTTGGACTCGGAAGGCGACTTCACCTGCATCAGGTACATGTCGTGCGCGTAGCGGCCGTCCGGGCGGATGGTGCCCTCGGCGTAGAAATCCTTGAGGGGCGTGGACTTGAGCTTTTCCATGACCTTGTCGGCATCCAGCGTGCCGGCGGCCTCCACGGCCTTCAAGTAGGTCATGGTGGCGGAGTAATCGGCCGCCTGGATGTCCGTGGGCATGCGCTTGGCCTTGTCGTAGAATTTCTTGCCGAAGGCGCGCGTCTCGTCGTTCAGGTTCCAGTCCCAGCTGGTGGTCAGCAACAGCCCTTCGGTGTTCTTCAGGCCCAGGCTGTGCACGTCGGTCACGAAGACCAGCAGGCCGGCCATCTTCATGGTCTTGTTGATGCCGAATTCCTTGGCGGCCTTGATGGCGTTGATGGTGTCGCCGCCGGCGTTGGCCAGGCCCAGGATCTGCGCCTTGGAGTTCTGTGCCTGCAAGAGGAAGGACGAGAAGTCCGACGCGTTGAGCGGATGGCGCACGCTGCCGGCCACGGTGCCGCCGGCTTCCTTGACGATCTTGGAAGTGTCTGCCTCCAGCGCGTGGCCGAAGGCGTAGTCGGCCGTCAGGAAGAACCAGCTCTTGCCGCCCTGCTTGACCACCGCCGCGCCCGTGCCCTTGGCCATGGCGACGGTGTCGTAGGCATAGTGCACGGTGTAGGGCGTGCACTGCTCGTTGGTCAGCGCCGAGGAGCCAGCGCCGATACTGATGTAGACGCGCTTCTTCTCGGCCATGACCTTGGCCGTGGCGAGCGCCGTGGCCGAGTTGGTGCCGCCCAGCAGCATGCTCAGCCCCTGCGTGTCGATCCACTCGCGCGCCTTGCTGGCAGCGATGTCGGCCTTGTTCTGGTGGTCGGCCGTCAGCAGTTCGATGGGCTTGCCCAGCACCTTGCCGCCGAAGTCGTCGATCGCCATCTGGATGGCCATGGCGCCGTTCTTGCCGTCCACGTCGGCGTACAGGCTCGACATGTCGGTGATGAAGCCGATCTTCACCTTGTCCTGGGCAGAGGCCTGGACGCTGGCGAGCGCCAGCCCGGCGGCGCCGAGCAGCGCCAGCGTGGTCTTGAGGGTGTGCTTCATGGGAGGGTCTCCTTGTCTTCGGTCGGAAAGCGGGAAAGGGGCGCCGGGCTCAGACGCCCAGCAGCTGGTTGAGCACCGGCATCTTGGCCGCCAGCTCGTCGGCCCGGAAGTGCTCGACCATGCGGCCGTGCTCCATGACGTAGAAGCGGTCGGCCAGCGGCGCGGCGAAGCGGAAGTTCTGCTCGACCATGACCACCGTGTAGCCCTTCTCGCGCAGCGTGGTGATCATGCGCGCGAGCGCCTGCACGATGACCGGCGCCAGCCCTTCGGAGATCTCGTCGAGCAGCAGCAGCTTGGCGCCGGTGCGCAGGATGCGCGCCACGGCCAGCATCTGCTGCTCGCCGCCGGACAGCCGCGTGCCCTGGCTGTTCTTGCGCTCAGCCAGGTTCGGGAACATGGCGTAGATCTCGTCGATCGACATGCCTTGCGTGCCGGTCTTGAGCGTGGGCGGCAGAAGCAGGTTCTCCTCGCACGACAGGCTGGAGAAGATGCCGCGCTCCTCGGGGCAGTAGCCCACGCCCAGGTGGGCGATGCGGTGCGTGGCAAGACCAATGGTCTCGGTGCCGCCCACCCGCACGCTGCCGCTGCGCGCGCCGGTCAGGCCCATGATGGCGCGCAGGGTGGAGGTGCGCCCGGCGCCGTTGCGCCCGAGCAGCGTGACCACTTCGCCGGGCTGGACCAGCATGTCCACGCCGTGCAGCACGTGGGATTCGCCATACCAGGCCTGCAGGCCGGTGATTTCCAGGGCAGGTGTCGCCATGTCAGTGCGCCCCCTGCAGCTGGCCGTCGGTCGTGCCCATGTAGGCTTCCATGACCTGCGGGTTTTGCGATACTTCCTCGTAGGGACCCTCGGCCAGCACGGCGCCGCGCTGCAGCACCGTGATGCGGTCGGCGATGGTCGAGACGACCTTCATGTTGTGCTCGACCATCAGGATGGTGCGCCCGCTTGACACCTTCTTGATCAGCTGCGTGACGCGGTCCACGTCCTCGTGGCCCATGCCCTGCGTGGGCTCGTCGAGCAGCATCAGCTCGGGCTCCATGGCCAGCGTGGTGGCGATCTCGAGGGCACGCTTCCTGCCGTAGGGCAGGTTCACCGTGACCTCGTGCGCCATGTCCTCGAGGCCGACCTCGGCCAGCAGCTGCATGGCGCGGCCGTCGAGCTGGTGCAGGCTGCGCTCGCTGCGCCAGAAGTGGTAGGACGTTCCCAGCTTGCGCTGCAGGCCCATGCGCACGTTCTCCAGCAGCGTCAGGTTGGGAAACACCGCCGAGATCTGGAAGGAGCGGATCACGCCGCGGCGGGCGATCTGCGCCGGCTGCTCGCGCGTGATGTCGGTGCCGTTGAAGCGGATGGTGCCCGAGGTCGGCTCCAGGAACTTGGTCAGCAGGTTGAAGCAGGTGGTCTTGCCCGCTCCGTTGGGGCCGATCAGCGCGTGGATGGAGCCACGGCGCACGCTCAGGTTCACGTCGCTCACCGCGGTGAACCCCTTGAACTCTTTGGTCAGGTGGGAAGTTTCGAGTATGACGTCGCTCATTGCAGAAGGGTGCGCGCAGCGCCATCGGCGCCGTGCCACACCCCGTGTCTCCATCATTGGTTGTTGCGCTGCATCGTAAGCGCGCCATTGTGGCGGCGCACTGGGGCGAATGCCTATGTAGTTACGCTTATGGGGAATCACCCGGGCGACAGGCGTGCCGTCCCCTCAATCCGGGGCCAGCGCCAGCGCCACGGCCGCCTCGTCCACCGCCACCACCACCGGCGCGCCGCTTCGCAGGCCCGAGCCGGCCGGCGCAAAACCGACCACCTGCAACCCCGTGTCGAGCTGCGCCGCCACCTCGTCGCCCAGCGCCCCGCGCGCCACGCGGCGCACGCGCGCCGGCCAGCGGTTCGCACCGGCCCCGGCGTCCTGCGCCGCGGGCAACACCTGGACCGCCGTCGCCTTGCACAGCGCCTGCACCGCCGTCCCCGGCTGCAGCGCCAGCAGCTCACAGCTCTCGCGCGTGATGCGCGCCCACAGCCGCGGCGCCGCGGCCTCGCTGCCCGCCCCGCGCAGCTCGAGCCGCACCAGCGGTCCGCTCGCCTGCAGGCTGCGCACCTCGCACGGCCACTGGTTGCGCATGCTGGTGCGCACCGACAGGCCGAGCGCCGC
>NZ_ALEE01000812.1 GCF_000282995.1 Melaminivora alkalimesophila | reverse complement strand
CGAGCGCCGCGGCACGCGCCTTGCCCGCCCAGCCCGCGGCGGCCCGTGCGCGGGCCTCGTGCATCGCATCAGCCGCCGCCAGCAGCTCCAGCCCAGCGGGCGTCAGGCGCGTGCCGCCACCGCCCGCGCCCCCGACGGTGCGCTCCACCAGCGGCACGCCCGCCAGGTTGGTCAGGGTGTCCAAGGCCTGCCAGGCCGCCTTGTAGCTCACCCCGACGGCACGTGCCGCCTGAGAGATCGAGCCGGCCCGGCCGATCTCGCGCAGGATCGCCAGGCGCCGGTCGGCCGGCCCGTGGCCCAGCGCGTCGCTGCGAAAGGAAGAGGGGTTGCCCATGCCCCGGATCATGCCGGATCATCGCTATACTCTTTCGCTATTCCATAATTGAATAGCGAGGCCCGATGTGCCCGATGTGATTGTTGCTTCCGCGCGCTCCCTTCCGCTCCTGCTGGCCATCGCCAGCCTGCTCACCCCTGGCGCCCGCGCGGAGGAAGTGAGCGTGGCAGTGGCGGCCAATTTCACGGCGCCCATGCAGGAAATCGCGCGCCTGTTCGAACAGGATACGGGCCACCGGGCCGTGCTCTCCTTCGGCGCGACGGGCAAGTTCTACGCGCAGATCGCCCAGGGCGCGCCCTTTGGCATCCTGTTGGCGGCCGACGATCGCACGCCCGAGAGGATCGGCAGGGAAGGGCTGGGCGATCCGCAGACGCGCTTCACCTACGCCATCGGCCAGCTGGCGCTGTGGAGCCGACAGCCGGGTTACGTGGACGCGGAAGGCCGCGTGTTGGCCCGAAACGACTGGCAGCACCTCGCCATCGCCAACCCGAAGCTCGCGCCCTATGGCCAAGCCGCCATGGAGACACTGGCGCGAATGGGCCTCACCGACCAGGTCCAGGGCCGCGTGGTACAGGGCGAGAACATCGCCCAGGCCTACCAGTTCGTCGCCTCGGGCAATGCCGAGCTCGGTTTCGTTGCCCTGTCCCAGGTGATGCAGGGCGGCCAGCTGCGCGCGGGTTCGGCCTGGATCGTGCCCGCGGACATGCACCGCCCGATCCGCCAGGACGCCATCGTGCTCAAGGGCGCGCAGGCCAATCCGGCCGCGGTGGCGCTGATGCAGTACCTGCGCGGCGAGCGGGCGCGGGCCGTGATCCGAGCCTACGGCTATGCTTTCTGAACCGATGACCCGCCCCGTGGGCCTGCGCCCGTGACCGCCCTGCCCGCCCTGCCCCTGGGCCCGGAGGATTGGGCCGCCATCCGCCTGACGCTGCGCCTGGCGACCACCACCACGCTGCTGCTGTTGCTGCTGTGCACCCCGCTTGCCTGGTGGCTGGCGCACACCCGCTCGCGCTGGCGCACGCCCGTCGGCGCGGTGGTGGCGCTGCCGCTGGTGCTGCCGCCCACCGTGATCGGCTTCTACCTGCTGGTGGCCATGGGCCCGGACGGGCCGCTCGGGCAACTCACGGACGCGCTCGGCCTGCGCCGGCTGCCCTTCACCTTTCCGGGCCTGGTGGTGGGCTCGCTGGTGTATTCGCTGCCCTTTGCGGTGCAGCCCCTGCAGCGCGCCTTCGAGGCGCTCGGCCGGCGCCCGATGGAGGTGGCGGCCACGCTGGGGGCGGCGCCGCTGGACCGCTTCCTCACCGTGGCGCTGCCGCTTGCCTGGCCGGGTTTCATCACGGCCGCCGTGCTGAGCTTTGCCAACACGGTGGGCGAGTTCGGCGTGGTGCTGATGCTGGGGGGCAACATCCCCGGCGTCACGCGCGTGGTGTCGGTCCAGATCTACGACCACGTGGAAGCCATGGAGTACGCGCACGCACACTGGCTGGCCGGCGGCATGGTGGTGTTCTCCTTCGTGGTGCTGGTGCTGCTGCAGTGGCTGCAGCCGGCGAGGCGCCCATGACGGACGCGCGCCAGATCCTCGCACGGCTGCGGCTGGAACGCGCCGACTTCTCGCTCGACGTGCAGCTGCGCCTGCCGGGCCGCGGCGTCACGGCCCTGTTCGGGCCTTCGGGCTGCGGCAAGACCACCTGCCTGCGCGCCATCGCCGGGCTGGAGCGGGCGGCGGGCAGCGTGCAGGTGAACGGCCAGCTCTGGCAGGACGATGCCACCGGGGCCTGGCGGCCCACGCACCGGCGTGCGCTGGGCTACGTCTTCCAGGAGGCGAGCCTGTTTCCCCACCTGGACGTGCGGCGCAACATGGAATATGGCCTGCGCCGGGTGCCCGCGGTGCGCCGGCGCGTGTCGCTGGAACGTGCGGTGGAGCTGCTGGGGCTGCCAGCGCTGCTCGGGCGCAGGCCGGGCACGCTCTCGGGCGGCGAGCGCCAGCGCGTGGCGATCGCGCGGGCGCTGGCGGTGAGCCCCGACCTGCTGCTGATGGAGGAGCCGCTGGCGGCGCTCGACGCGGCGCGCAAGGCGGAAGTGCTGCCTTACCTGGAGCAGCTGCAGCGCGAGCTGGACATTCCGGTGCTCTACGTCAGCCATTCGGTGGACGAGGTGGCGCGGCTGGCTTCGCACCTGGTGCTGCTGCAGGGCGGGCGGGCGATCGCCTCGGGCGCCCCGGCCGAGCTGCTGGTGCGCCCCGACCTGCCGCTTGCCCGGGGCGATGCCGCAGCCGCCCTGGTGGAGGGCCATGTGCGGGGCTGGGATGCGCGCGACCAGTTGCTCAGCATCGCGTTCGCCGGAGGCGAGCTGCACCTGGCGGCGGCCACGCCGCGCCCCGTCGGGCAGGCCGTGCGCGTGCGCGTCGCGGCGCGCGACGTCAGCCTGGCGCGGGTGCGCGCCGAGGGCAGCAGCATCCTGAACCTGCTGCCGGCGCGCATCACGCACCTCGGCCCGGATGGGCCGGGCCAGGTGCTGGTGGGGCTGGACGCCGGAGGCACGGCGCTGCTCGCGCGCATCAGCGCTCGCTCGCAGCGCGAGCTGGGGCTGGCCGTGGGACAGGCGGTGTTTGCCCAGGTCAAGGGCGCGGCGCTGGCGGACTGAGGCGCGCGCAAAAATTGTCGCAGCGTACGCATAATCCCTTATTGCTACAAAAAACATAGCTCTTCGTTGGCTGCAGACAAAGGCTCCCTAGGGTTTTGGCTACTGGCGGACCCCTGGTGTACATCCGTAGAATGCCGCCCTCGTAAATCTTTGTTCGGCGCACGCCCCAACCCCCGCGTCGCGCCGCGGCGCCTTGCCACCCCCGAGCCGTACTTTGGAGACACCATGCAGGCTTTACTCGCCCTATCCAGGGCCATCGACAGGCTGAACGCCTTCGTCGGGAGATATTGCATCTGGCTGATCTTTGCAGCCACCGTCATCAGCGCCGCCAATGCCGTGGTGCGCAAGATCTTCAACTACAGCTCCAACGCCTTCCTGGAGGTACAGTGGTACCTCTACGCGTGGTCCTTCCTGATCGCGGCGGGCTACACCCTGCTGCAGCGCGAGCACGTGCGCATCGACGTGCTCAACAGCCGCCTGTCCAAGCGCACCCAGGTCTGGATCGACATCTTCGGCTTCCTGTTCTTCCTAACGCCGGTGTGCATCCTGGTGTTGTGGCTGGGCGTGCCGATGCTGATCAGCAAGTTCCAGTCGGGCGAAGTCTCGGGCAACCCGGGTGGCCTGATCCGCTGGCCGGTGTGGGTGGCGCTGCCCGTGGGCTTTGCGCTGCTGATGCTGCAGGGCTGGTCCGAACTGATCAAGCGCATCGCCTTCCTGAAGGGCGTCGGGCCCGACCCCATGGGTCGCCTGACCGACAAGAGCGACGAGGAGGCCCTGATCGAGGCCCTGCGCCTGCAGACTGAGCAAGAGCGCCAGGCCGGCACGGCCGCTCCCCGCTGAACGTCCGACCGACCGGAGCACCTTTTCCATGGAATTCCTCACCTCCAATTTCGCCCCGATCATGTTCGCGGGGCTGGCCCTGTTTCTGATCCTGGGCTTCCCCGTCGCTTTCAGCCTGGGCGCCTGCGGCCTATTCTTCGGCCTGCTGGGCATCGAGCTGGGCGTCTTCCCGGCCACCATCCTCGCCTGGCTGCCCGAGCGGCTGATCGGCATCATGGCCAACGACACGCTGCTGGCCGTGCCCTTCTTCACGCTGATGGGCCTGATCCTCGAGCGCAGCGGCATGGCCGAGGACCTGCTCGACTCGGTCGGCCAGGTCTTCGGGCCGCTGCGCGGCGGCCTGGCGCTGGCCGTGATCTTCGTGGGCGCGCTGCTGGCCGCCACCACCGGCGTGGTGGCCGCCTCGGTGATCTCCATGGGCCTGATCTCCATGCCCATCATGCTGCGCTACGGCTACAGCCGGCCGCTGACCAGCGGCGTGATCGCCGCCTCAGGTACGCTGTCGCAGATCATCCCGCCCTCGCTGGTGCTGATCATCATGGCCGACCAGCTGGGCCGCAGCGTGGGCGACATGTACAAGGGCGCCTTCACGCCGGCCTTCATGCTGGTGGGCCTGTACGTGCTGTGGGTGGTGATCCTCGCGATCTTCAAGCCGCAGGCCGTGCCGGCGCTGCCGCCCGAGGCGCGCACGCTGCGCGAACCCAACGGCAGCGCGGGCTACACCTCGCTGGCGGCGGTGCTGGGCCTGTCGGCACTGGTCGCCTGGGTGCTGGAATCGCACATGGCGGACATCCACACCTGGTGGGAAGGCCGTCCGGTGGAGTTCGTGCCCACAGACGAGAAGATCGTGGTCGCAGCCTGTGGCGGCGCCTTCGTCGCCTGGGTCATCGCGATGCTCAACCGGGTCCTGAAGCTGGGTCTGCTCTCCAAGCTGGCCGAGCGCGTGACCTTCGTGCTGATCCCGCCGCTGCTGCTGATCTTCCTGGTGCTCGGCACCATCTTCCTGGGCGTGGCCTCGCCCACGGAAGGCGGCGCCATGGGCGCGGTGGGCGCGCTGATCATGGCCATGGCGCGCGGGCGCCTGTCCTGGAAGCTGCTCAAGCAGGCCCTGGGCTCGACCACGCGTCTGGCGTCCTTCGTGATGTTCATCCTGATCGGCGCCACCATGTTCAGCATGGTGTTCCAGGCGGCCGATGGCCCGCGCTGGGTGGAGCACCTGCTGGCCGACCTGCCGGGCGGCCAGGTGGGCTTCCTGATCTTCGTGAACGTGATGATCTTCTTCCTCGCGTTCTTCCTGGACTACTTCGAGCTGTCCTTCATCGTGGTGCCGCTGCTGGCCCCGGTGGCGGAAAAGCTGGGCGTGGACCTGATCTGGTTCGGCGTGCTGCTGGCGGTGAACATGCAGACCTCCTTCCTGCACCCGCCCTTCGGCTTTGCGCTGTTCTTCCTGCGCTCCGTGGCGCCCGAAAAACCCTATGTCGACCCGGTCACCGGCAAGCTCATGGAGCCGGTGACCACCATGCAGATCTACCGGGGCGCCATCCCCTTCCTGATCCTGCAGCTGACCATGGTCGGCATCCTGATCGCCTTCCCCGGGCTGGTCACGGGCAGCCTGGACAAGAAGGTCGAGGTCAACATGGACGCCGTGGGCGCGCAGATGCTCGAGAGCCTGAACCAGGGCATGGAAGACCCCTACGGCCAGGACGAGGAGCAACCCGAGGGCGACTCAGGCGGCGGCATGCCGACGCCCGAGCCGGCGCCGGGCGACGAGGGCGCGGCCGAGGACGACCCCTTCAAGGCCATCCAGGAGGCGGTGCAGCCGCCTGCGCAGCCGGGGGCGAGCCAGTAGGCAGCCCTGCCCTCTCCCTTGAACGAGGGAGAGGGCTTCCACCCCGGGTATCCAGGGCCAAAAAAAACCGCAGCGGCTGCTGCGGTTTTTTTGTTGGGCGGCGCGGACCCTTAGATCTTCACGCTGTTCATGTACTGGTTGAACGGGAACTCGGAGAAGCGGTTCCACAGGATCTGGTCGCGCTGGAAGGCGCGCATGTCCTGGTGGATCTTCTTGAACTCGGGCGACTTGGCCTCGTGCTCGGCAAACACCTCCATGCAGGCCTTGAAGCCGGCGTCGTTCACGGCCTTGGGGAAGGCCTTGAGCTGGGTGCCGCTGGCCACCAGGCGCTTGAGCGCCACGGGGTTCAGCGCCATGTACTTGGCCGTGCCGTCGGCGGCCGCCA
>NZ_ALEE01000811.1 GCF_000282995.1 Melaminivora alkalimesophila | reverse complement strand
GGCGGCCGCCACGGCAGCGGCGGCCTTGACGATTGCCTTGTTCTCGGCCGACAGCTTCTCGAAGGCCTTGTTGTTGATGAAGAACTCCAGGTCGGCGCCGCCTTCCCACCAGCCCGGGTAGTAGTAGTACTTGGCGACCTTGTTGAAGCCGAGCTTCTCGTCGTCGTAGGGACCGACGAACTCGAGGGCATCGAGCGTGCCCTTCTCCAGCGCCTGGTACAGGTCGCCGGCCGGCAGGTTCTGCGCGACCACGCCCAGCTTGGCCATGCCCTCGCCGAACACGCCGCCGCCCATGCGCATCTTCAGGCCCTTCAGGTCCTCGACGGTCTTGATCTCCTTCCTGTACCAGCCGCCCATCTGGGTGGTGGTGTTGAGTGCGCTGAGCGTCTGGAAGTTGTACTTGGCAAAGAACTCGTTGAGCAGCTTGCGGCCGTTGCCGTAGTCCTTCCAGGCCATGTTCTGCAACGCCGTCAGGCCGAAGGGCACGGCGCAGCTGAAGGCGAAGATGGGGTCCTTGCCCGTGAAGTAGTAGGCGGCGGACAGGGCCATCTCGATGGTGTCCTTCTCCAGCGCGTCGACCACGCCGAAGGCGGGCATCAGCTCACCGGCGGCGTGCACCGACACCTCGAACTTGCCGCCCGAGAGTTCCTTGACGGTCTCGGCGAACTTCACGCCCGAGCCGAAGATGGTGTCCAGGGACTTGGGGAAGCTCGCGGCCATGCGCCAGCGCACGGTCTCTTGGGCGTGCACTGCGGGCGCCACGCCGGCGGCCAGCACACCGGCCAGGCCGGCCTGCTTGATGATTGAACGACGATCCATGGACTTGTCTCTCCAGTTGGTGATGTGAAAACAAAACGGCAGCGCACGGGATCGCGGCCTCCGCCTTCCGCGCGTTGCACAACGACAAATTGTAAAAACCGAGCAGTACGGGGTCCTTACGTGTTTCCCCTCGAAAGCTGCGCAATTGCCATTTGTTTGCGCTGCAAGCGCCGTGCGGTGCGCACAAACAACAGCGCCCAGGCTCCTCAGGCCGCCGCGCGCCCGGGCGCGGTCACCGATCCCGAGCCGAAGCGCCCGCGGATCGAGCCTTCGATGCCGGCCGCATCCAGCCCCTGCATCGCCAGCAGCCGCGCCGGGTCGCCGTGCTCGATGAACACGTCGGGCAGGCCGAGCTGCAGCACCGGCAGCGTGATGCCCGCCGCATTCAGCGCCTCGCAGACGGCGCTGCCCGCGCCGCCCATGACGGCGCCCTCTTCCACGGTCACCAGCGCCTCGTGGGTGCGCGCCAGGCGCAGCAGCAGCTCGGCATCGAGCGGCTTGGCCCAGCGCATGTTGGCGACCGTCGCATCCAGCCGCTCGGCCGCCTGCAGCGCCGGGTAGAGCAGCGTGCCGAAGGCCAGGATGGCAACGCGCCGGCCTTCACGGCGCACCTCGCCGCGGCCGTAGGGCAGTCCTTCCAAACCCTCCAGCGGAGCGACCCCGACGCCGCTGCCGCGCGGGTAGCGCACGGCCACGGGGTGATTCTGCTCATAGGCGGTGGTGAGCAGCTGGCGGCACTCGCGCTCGTCGGCCGGGCAGGCCATGGCCATGTTGGGAATGCAGCGCACGAACGGAATGTCGTAGGCACCGGCGTGCGTGGCGCCGTCCGCGCCCACCAGGCCGGCGCGGTCGAGCGCGAAGACCACCGGCAGGTTCTGCAGGGCGACGTCGTGGATCAGCTGGTCGTAGGCGCGCTGCAGGAAGGTCGAGTAGATCGCCACCACGGGCTTGACGCCCTCGCAGGCCATGCCGGCGGCGAAGGTCACGGCATGCTGCTCGGCGATGCCCACGTCGTAGTAGCGGCCCGGGAAACGCTTCTCGAACTCCACCATGCCGGAGCCCTCGCGCATGGCCGGCGTGATGCCGACCAGCCGCGGGTCCTTCTCGGCCATGTCGCACAGCCACTGGCCGAAGACCTGCGTGAAGGTCGGCTTCGGCGGCGTGGCCGGCTTGACCAGGCCGATCTTCGGGTCGAACTTGCCCGGGCCGTGGTAGGCGACCGGATCGGCCTCGGCGAGCTTGTAGCCCTGGCCCTTCTTGGTCACCACGTGCAGGAACTGCGGGCCCTTGAGGTCCTTGATGTTCTCCAGCGTGGGGATCAGCGAGTCCAGGTCGTGGCCGTCGATGGGGCCGATGTAGTTGAAGCCGAACTGCTCGAACATGGTCGCCGGCACCACCATGCCCTTGGCCTGCTGCTCCAGGCGCTTGGCCAGTTCGAGCAGCGGCGGCACGTTCTTGAGCACGTTCTTGCCCACGTCGCGCGCGCGGGTGTAGAAGTTGCCGCTCATCAGCTGCGCCAGGTAGCGATTCAGCGCGCCCACCGGCGGGCTGATGCTCATGTCGTTGTCGTTGAGCACCACCAGCAGGTTGGCGTCGGCCACGCCGGCGTTGTTCAGCGCCTCGAAGGCCATTCCGGCGGTCATGGCGCCATCGCCGATGATGGCCACGCAGTGGCGCTCCACGCCCTGCTGGCGCGCCGCCAGCGCCATCCCTAAGGCCGCGGAGATGCTGGTCGACGAGTGCGCCGTGCCGAAGGTGTCGTACTCGCTCTCGCTGCGCTGCGGGAAACCCGACAGGCCGCCGAGCTGGCGCAGCGTCGCCATGCGCTCGCGTCGGCCAGTGAGAATCTTGTGCGGATAGGTCTGGTGGCCCACGTCCCAGACCAGCCGGTCCTCGGGAGTGTGGAAGACCGCGTGCAGGGCGATGGTCAGCTCCACCGTGCCCAGGTTGGACGACAGGTGGCCGCCGGTCCTGGACACGCTCTCCAGCACGAAGGCGCGCAGCTCGCCCGCCAGCAGCTTCAGCTCGGCGCGCGAGAGCCGGCGCAGCTCGGCCGGGTCGTTGATGCGTTCCAGCAAGGGATAGGACGTGGTGGACATAGGCTCCAATTTCCAAGGCGTGTCGCCCCTGCCAGGCAGAGGCTGCGGGTGGCCACGGCAAGGCGCGCTGGCCGGTCCGGTCTCACTCAGTGCGAACGATGCACCACCATCTCGGCCAGGGCCGCCAGGGCCCGGGTATCGCCCAGGCCACTGGCCGCCAGCTGCGTGCGGGCCTCGGCCAGCAGCACCGCGGCGTGGGCGCGCGCACCCTCCAGGCCCATCAGCGACACATAGGTGGGCTTGTCGGCCGCCGCGTCCTTGCCGGCTGTCTTGCCCAGCGTGGCCGAGTCCTGCGTCACGTCGAGGATGTCGTCCACCACCTGGAAGGCCAGGCCGATGGCGGCACCATAGCGCGAGAGCGCGGCGCGTGCAGGCTCCGGGGGCATCCCGCAGGCCGCGCCCATCTCGACGCTGGCCTGCAGCAGCGCGCCGGTCTTGAGCGCGTGCATGCGCCGCAGCTCGGACTCGGCCATGGGGCGGCCGACGTGCGCCAGGTCGATCGCCTGGCCCCCGGCCATGCCCCGTGCACCAGCGGCGCGCGCCAGCAGCCGGCACAGCGTGGCTTGCACGGGCGACGCCACGCCCTCTTCGGGGGTGAGCAGCTCGAAGGCCAGCGCCTGCAGCGCGTCGCCGGCCAGCAGCGCCTGCGCCTCGCCGAAGCGCACGTGCACCGTCGGCTTGCCGCGGCGCAGCACGTCGTTGTCCATGCAGGGCATGTCGTCGTGCACCAGCGAATAGGCATGGATCAGCTCGACCGCGCAGGCTGCCCGCAGGGCGGCTTCCTCGTGCCCGCCGACGGCCTCGCAGGCCGCCAGCACCAGCAGCGGGCGCAGCCGCTTGCCGCCGCCCTGCACCGCGTAGCGCATCGCCTCGCCCAGGTCGGCGGGGTCGTCGGCGCCCAGTGCGGCGTCCAGGGCCTGTTCCACGCGCGCCAGCTGCGCCTGCATCCAGGCGCCGGGCACGAAGGCCTGCGGGTGGCGCGCCGCCATCACGGCTCGTTCCAGGGCTGCAGGATGCCCTCGTCGAGCACCTTGATCTGTTCCTGCACGGCTTCCAGCCGGGCGCGGCAAAATTCCAGCAGCCAGGCGCCGCGCTGGTAGCCGACGAGCATATGGTCCAGCGGCAACTGGCCCGATTCGATGCGCGCGACGAGCTGCTCGAGCTCCTGCAGCGCGGCTTCGTAGCTGGCGGGCTCGGACGGGGTGGGTGAAGGGGCGGCGGCCTGGGGCATGTCGGTGGGCGGGCGCCGGCACGGGCGCGGGTCGAAACGGCCCATTTTAGGCGCTCGGGCCCGTCGCGGACCGTCTCCCGCTGCGGCGCGCCCCCGCCGGCCGGCACGCCCCGGCCAATACACGCATGGGCATCGAGGAAATAACCCCACCAAATATAATCCCTTTCCTGAGGACAACCGGCTGTGGGGCAAGAAGCGCTCTGGGCCGGTTTCGTGTTTCTGTCGCCCGCCCGTGCGCACGCGCACCCTCCCTGTGGGGAGTCTTTAAGTCAGGTCGCCCCATGTCTGATTTGAGCCTTCGACTGCAGCAGGCCGCAAGCCAACTTCCCGTGTCCAGCTATTTCTCCGAGGCGCTGCTGCAGCGCGAGCTGGACGTCCTGTTCCGCCAGGGTCCGCGCTACGTGGGCCATGGGCTGAGCGTGCCGGAGCCCGGCTGCTACCACGCCCTGCCGCAGGAAGGCGAGGGCCGCGCGCTGGTGCGCAACGCCCAGGGGGGCGTGGAGCTGATCTCCAACGTCTGCCGCCACCGGCAGGCCATCATGCTGCGCGGACGCGGCAACCTGCAGGCCGAGGGCAAGGGCCACGCCGGCGGCCACATCGTCTGCCCGATCCACCGCTGGACCTACTCCAGCAGCGGCGAGCTGCTGGGCGCCCCCCAGTTCAAGCACGACCCGTGCCTGCACCTGAACAACTACCCGCTGCGCGAGTGGAACGGCCTGCTGTTCGAGGACAACGGCCGCGACATCGCCGCCGACCTGGCCGGAATGGCGGCGGCGCACGACCTGTCCTTCGAGGGCTACGCGCTCGACCACGTCGAGCTGCACGAGTGCAACTACAACTGGAAGACCTTCATCGAGGTGTACCTCGAGGACTACCACGTCGGCCCCTTCCATCCGGGCCTCGGCAACTTCGTGACCTGCGACGACCTGAAGTGGGAGTTCGGGCGCGAGTTTTCCGTGCAGACCGTGGGCGTGGCGCCGACCTTCGCCCAGCCCGGCTCGGACATCTACAGGCAGTGGCACGAGGTGCTGCTGCGCTACCAGGGCGGTGAGCTGCCGCAGCGCGGCGCCATCTGGCTGACCTACTACCCGCACATCATGGTCGAGTGGTATCCGCACGTGCTCACGGTGTCCACCTTGCACCCCATTAGCGTGGACCGGACCCTGAATTTGGTCGAGTTCTATTACCCCGAGGAGATCGTCGCCTTCGAGCGCGAATTCGTCGAGGCCCAGCGCGCCGCCTACATGGAGACGGCGATCGAGGACGACGAGATCGCCGAGCGCATGGACGCCGGCCGCAAGGCGCTGATGGAGCGCGGCGACAACGAGGTCGGCCCCTACCAGAGCCCGATGGAAGACGGCATGCAGCACTTCCACGAGTGGTACCGCGGCAAGATGGGCGAGGCCGTGCCGGCGAAGTGACCCCGCCGGACCGCCCTCCCTGGCGGCCCGGGGCCCCGGCTGCTGGTGCCCCGTGCAGGCGCCAGCAGCTTTTTTGATCCCGCACTCCATCCCCCTCTTCCCATGCAAGCCCTCTGGATGGTCCTGGCCGCGTTCCTGTTCGCCAGCATGGGGGTGTGCGTGAAGATCGCCTCGGCCTGGTTCTCGCCGGCCGAGCTGGTGTTCTACCGCGGTCTGCTGGGCATGGGGCTGCTGGCGCTGCTGGCACGCCGCCAGGGCGCGTCCCTGGGCACGCGCTACCCCGGCATGCACGCCTGGCGCAGCCTGGTGGGGGTGATCTCGCTGGGCGCGTGGTTCTACGCCATCGCCCACCTGCCGCTGCCCAGCGCCGTCACGCTCAACTACATGAGCAGCATCTGGATCGCCGCCTTCCTCACGGGGGGCGCGCTGCTGGCCTGGCGCCCGAGCGCGCAGGAGCCGCGCCCGCCGCTGCACGTGCCGCTGGTGCTGGCCGTGCTCGCGGGCTTCGCGGGGGTGGCGCTGATGTTGCGCCCGAGCACGGAGGGGCTGCAAGGCTTCGCCGGCACGGTCGGGCTGCTCTCGGGCTTTTGCGCCGCGCTGGCCTACATGCAGGTCTCGGCCCTGTCGCGCCTGGGCGAGCCGGAGGCGCGCACGGTGTTTTACTTCGCGCTCGGCTCTGCCGTCGCGGGCGGCGCGGCCATGCTGGTGTTCGGCGCCTCGCCCTGGCCCGGCTGGCCGGCGCTGTGGCTGCTGCCGCTGGGGCTGTTCGCGGCCGGCGGCCAGCTGTGCATGACGCTCGCCTACGCGCGGGCCTCCACACCACGCGCCACCCTGGTGGTCGCCAATCTGCAGTATTCGGGCATCGTCTTCGCGAGCCTGCTCGGCATCTGGATCTTCGATGACGAGCTGCCGCCCATCGCCTGGGCCGGCATGGCGCTGATCGTCGCCAGCGGCATCAGCGCCACGGTGCTGCGCGCACGCACCCCCGTTGGGCGCCCGGTCTGAAGAGGCGCGCAGGAGCCGCCACCCCCGCGGATGCGGCATCCACGGACATGCGGGCGGCCCGGGCGCAGCCACAATGGCGTGCATCGCACCGACGGCGCTTCTCTTTTTGCACACCACCATGGCCTACACCCTGCTGATCTCCGCCCCCGAACTGCAGGCGCTGATGCGCGAGCACCAGCGCCTGATGGTATTCGACTGCAGTTTCGACCTGGCGACGCCCTCGCGCGGCGCAGTGCTGTACCGCGAGGAGCACATCCCCGGCGCCGTCCATGCCGACCTGGACCAGCACCTGAGCGCCCGCCATGGTGCCCCCGGCCCGGGTGGCGTGCTGGTGGCCGGGGCGGCCGACGCGCCCTGCTCGGGCGGGCGCCACCCGCTGCCCAACCGCGAACGGTTCGCGACTTGGCTGTCCTCCGTCGGCTTCGCCAACGACATGCAGGCGGTGGTCTACGACAGGAATGGCGCCAACTACTGCGGGCGCCTGTGGTGGATGCTCAAGTGGGCCGGCCACGACGCCGTGGCCGTGCTCGACGGCGGGCTGCAGGCATGGAAGGCGGCCGGCGGCGCCGTCGCAAGCGGCGATGAACCGGCGCATTTCCAGACCAACTTCCGCCTCGGCGAGCCACTGCGCCGGCTGGTGGGGGCGGACGAGGTCCACGCCCGGCTGTCGGGCGGCGGCCAGGTGGTGATCGACGCGCGCGCCGCCGCGCGCTACCGCGGCGAGGTCGAGCCGCTGGACCCGGTGGCCGGGCACATCCCCGGCGCGCTCAACCGTCCCTTCGGTGAGAACCTGGGCCCCGATGGCCGCTTCAAGCCGGCCGCGCAGCTGCGCGCGGAGTTCGACGCGCTCTTGGCCGGGCGCGACCCGGGCAGCGTGGTGCACCAGTGCGGCAGCGGCGTGAGCGCCATCCCCAACCTGCTGGCCATGGAGATCGCCGGCTACCCGCCGACCGCGCTGTTTGCCGGCAGCTGGAGCGAATGGTGCAGCGACCCGACGCGGCCGGTGGAGCG
>NZ_ALEE01000810.1 GCF_000282995.1 Melaminivora alkalimesophila | reverse complement strand
CGGCTGAAGGCCGCGCCGCAGCCGCGCCGGGGCGGTCGTGCTCAGACGTGCGCGATCGAGACGACGCGCGTGTTCAGGCAGGCCTCCACGGCCTCCGGCCCGCCCTCGGAGCCGTAGCCCGAATCCTTGATGCCGCCGAAGGGCAGCTCGGCCGAGGGCGTCGCCGGCTGGTTGATCCACAGCATCCCGACCTCCACCCGCTGCGCCAGCAGGTGGGCGTTCTTCAGCGAGGCGGTGTAGGCGTAGGCGGCCAGCCCGTAGGGCAGGCGGTTGGCCTCGGCGATGGCCTCCTGCAGGTCGGTGAAGCCGCGCACCGCCGCCACCGGGCCGAAGGGCTCCTCGTTGAAGACGCGTGCCGACAGCGGCACCTCGTCGAGCACCGTGGGCGCGAAGAAGTTGCCCGCCCCGGCGAGGGCCTCGCCGCCCGTGCGCACCTTGGCCCCCTGGCTGCGGGCATCGTCCAGGAAATCCCGCATGGCGGCCACGCGGCGGGCATTGGCCAGCGGCCCCATGCGCGTGTCCTGCTGCAGACCGTCGCCCAGCTTCAGGCCCTGCGCGTGGCGCACCAGGGCCTCGACGAAATCGGCGCGCACGCTCTCGTGCACCAGGAAGCGCGTCGGCGCGATGCAGACCTGGCCGGCGTTGCGGAACTTGGCACTGGCGGTGCACTTGACGGCCAGCGCCACGTCCGCGTCCTCGCAGACGATCACCGGCGCGTGGCCGCCGAGTTCCATGGTCACGCGCTTCATGTGCTGGCCCGCCAGGGCAGCCAGTTGCTTGCCCACGGCGGTGGAGCCGGTGAAGGTGACCTTCTTGACGATCGGGTGCGGGATCAGGTAGCCCGAGATCTCGGCCGGGTCGCCATAGACCAGGTTGACCACGCCGGCGGGCAGGCCCGCATCGGCGAAGGCGCGCACCAGCTCGGCGGGGCTCGCCGGCGTCTCCTCGGGCGCCTTGACGATCACGGCGCAGCCCGCCGCCAGCGCCGCACCGAGCTTGCGCACCACCTGGTTGATGGGGAAGTTCCAGGGCGTGAAGGCCGCCACCACGCCGACCGGGTCCTTGACCACCATCTGGCGCACGGCCGGGTTGCGCGAAGGCACGATCCGGCCATAGACACGCAGCCCCTCGTCGGCAAACCATTCAATGATGTCGGCCGCGGCCATGGCCTCGCCGCGCGCCTCCGGGCGCGGCTTGCCCTGCTCCTGCGTGAGGATGGCGGCGATGGCGTCGGCGCGCTCGCGCATCAGGGCGGCGGCGCGGCGCATGGTGGCGGCGCGCTCGTGCGCGCTGGTGTCGCGCCAGGTCTCGAAGCCCCTTTGCGCCGCCTCCAGCGCGCGGTCGAGGTCGGCGGTCGATGCCCGGGCCACGCGGCCGATCTCCTGGCCGGTCGCCGGGTTGTGCACCGCGAGGCTGCGCCCGTCGCCGGCGTCCTGCCATTGGCCGTCGATGAAGAGGCGGGTGTCGGGATAGCTCATGCATTCGCTCCTTGGATGGTGGTCGGTGGTCCGGGCAGGGCCGCAGCCCGCCAGCCGGATGGCGGCCACAGGCCCTCGCGCCACTCTACAGGGTAAGTCCCAGATGCGACACGCAGCCCTCCGTGCAACATTATTTATGCAAAGCAGTTGCTTTGTGAAAATACGGAGGGGTTGGTGCAGTTCGTCCAATTGCTGGTCAGTGGCATCGCGCAGGGGTGCATCTACGGCCTGATTGCGCTGGGCTTCGTGCTCATCTACAAGGCCACCGAGACCGTGAGTTTCGCCCAGGGCGAGCTGATGATGCTGGGGGCCTTCTGCGGCCTGGTGGTCATGAAGCTGCTCGCCATGCCCTTCTGGGTGGCGGTGCTTGCCAGCATCGCCGCCATGGCGCTGGTGGGGGTGCTGATCGAGCGCGCAGTCATCCGGCCGGTGCTCGGCCAGCCGGCGTTTTCCATCGTCATGCTGACCATCGGCATCGGCTACGTGCTGCGCGGGCTGGTCACCATGATCCCCGGCATCGGCACCGAGACGCACGCGCTCGACGTTCCCTACAAGGACCAGCCGCTGCAGTGGGGCAGCCTGGTGCTGGCGGCCGAGCAGGTGGCGGTGATCCTGGTGACGACGGTGCTGTGCGTCCTGCTGTTTGCGCTGTTTCGCTACACGCGCCTGGGCATCGCCATGCAGGCGTCTTCGCAGAACCAGCTCGCCGCCTACTACATGGGCATCCCGGTGCAGCGCCTCAACGGCCTGGTCTGGGGGCTGGCGGCGGCGGTGGCGGCGGTGGCGGGGCTGCTGCTCGCGCCCATCACCTTCGTGCATGCCAACATGGGCTTCATCGGCCTGAAGGCTTTCCCGGCGGCCGTGGTCGGGGGCTTCGGCAGCCTGCCGGGGGCCATCGTGGGCGGGCTGATCATCGGCACCATCGAGTCGCTGTCGGGCTTCTACCTGCCCGAGGGCTTCAAGGACATCGCCGCCTACATCGTGGTGCTCATCATGCTCATGATCCGGCCCAACGGCCTGTTCGGCGAGAAACTGCGCAAGAAAGTCTGAGCGATGCGTTTCCTCTTCAAGACTTCCTACGCGCAGGACATCCGCCTTGCCAAGCACGGCGGCCACGTCTTCTGGTATTCCTTTCTGTGCCTCGCGCTGGTTGCCGCCCCCTTCGTGGCGCCGGAATACTGGCTGGCCCAGCTGACCTTCGTGCTGATCTACGCCATCGCCGGACTGGGGCTGATGCTGCTGGCCGGCTTCACCGGCCAGTTCTCGCTCGGCCACGCCGCCTTCCTCGGGGTCGGTGCCTATACCCAGGCGGTGCTCACCGGCATGGGCTGGCCGTTCCTGCTGTCGCTGGCCTGCGGCGCGGCGTTGTCGGCGGCGGTGGGCATCGTGGTCGGCCTGCCGGCGCTGCGCGTCAAGGGCATCTACCTGGGCATCGCCACCCTCGCCTTCGGCTTCATCGTCGAGGAAGGCTTCGCGCGCTGGGAATCGGTCACCGGCGGCAACGCCGGCAAGATGCTCGAGGCGCCGCGGCTGGCGGGCTACGTGCTGGAGAGCACCGAGTCCTTCTATTTCCTGTGCCTGGCGGTGACGGTGGTGTGCACGCTCGCCATCCTGAACCTGCTGCGCTCGCCCACCGGGCGGGCCTTCGTCGCCATCCGCGATTCGGAGATCTCGGCGCAGAGCATGGGCATCCACCTCGCCTGGTACAAGACCCTGTCGTTCGCCCTGTCTGCGGCGCTGGCGGGCATCGCCGGGGCACTGTACGCGCACAAGATGCAGTTCCTCTCGCCCGACCAGTTCAGCATCCTGCAGTCCATCGACCTGCTGCTGATGATCGTCATCGGCGGGCTGGGCTCGGTGCACGGCGCCTTCCTCGGCGCCATGTTCCTGATCCTGATGCCGCAGCTCATCGCCCTCGCCAAGGACCAGCTGCCCGAGGCCATCGGCCAGGCCCCGGGGCTGCAGGCGGTGGTCTACGGGCTGGTGCTGATCCTGTTCGTGATGTTCGAACCCATGGGGCTGTACGGCCGCTGGCTGAAGATCCGCACCTGGCTGCAGCTGTTCCCGTTCTACCGCAAGGGCATGTTCAAGCGGCAGAAGAGCTTCCAGAAATCGGACCGCCTGAAATGAACCAGCCCAACGCCCCCCTGCCTGCCGATGTGCTGCTGCGCGCGCAGTCCCTGAGCGTGCGCTTCGGCGGACTGCTCGCGGTCAACGACGTGAGCTTCGACGTGCGCCGCGGCGAGGTCTTCACGCTGATCGGGCCGAACGGCGCCGGCAAGACCACGGTGTTCAACCTGATCAGCCGCATCTATGCCCCCACCTCCGGCAGCATCGCCTACGCCGGCCCGGCCGGCACCGTCACCCTGACCGAACAGCCCCCGCACCGGGTCGCCGGGCTGGGGATCGCCCGCACCTTCCAGAACATCGAGCTGTTCGAGCACGCCAGCGTCCTGCACAACCTGCTGATCGGGCGCCACACGCGGCGCGAGACCGGGCTGTGGGCCGACATGCTGTTCACGCCACGCGCCCGCGCCGCCGAGATCCGCGCGCGCGAGAAGGCTGAAGCGGTCATCGACTTCCTGGAGCTGCAGCACTACCGCGACACGCTGATCGCCGGCCTGCCCTACGGCGTGCGCAAGGTGGTGGAGCTGGCGCGGGCGCTGTGCACCGAGCCGCAGCTCTTGCTGCTCGACGAGCCGTCTTCCGGCCTGAACGTGGAGGAAACCGACGACATGGCCTTCTGGATCCAGGACATCCGCGACGAGCTGGGCATCACGGTGCTGATGGTCGAGCACGACATGTCGCTGGTCTCGCGCGTGTCCGACCGGGTGCTGGCCATGAACCAGGGCCAGGTGCTGGCCACGGGCACGCCGCACGAGGTACAGACACACCCCGGCGTGGTCGAGGCCTATCTCGGCACCATCGACGACGTGAGCAGCCTGCGCCGCCCCGAGGGCAGCGCGGTGGGGGTCCGGGCATGAGCGCGGCCCCTGCCCTGCCCGCCGCCCAGGACGAGGTGGTGCTGCGCCTGGCGAACATCGAGAGCAGCTATGGCCCGATCAAGGCGATCCGCGGCGTGAGCCTGCAGGTGCGCCGCGGCGAGATCGCCACCGTGCTCGGCTCCAACGGCGCCGGCAAGACCACCATCCTCAAGACCATCAGCGGCATCATCGACCCGCGCAAGGGCAGCGTGCACTTTCAGGGCCAGGACATCACGGCCCATGATCCGGCCGCCATCGTGCGCCGCGGGCTGTCGCACGTGCCCGAGGGGCGCGAGGTGTTTCCGCTGCTGTCGGTGCGTGACAACCTGCTGATGGGCGCCTACACCCGCCCCGACCGCGACGCCGTGGCGCGCGACATGGAGACGGTGTACGGCTACTTCCCGATCCTGGCGGAACGCCGCGACCAGGACGCGGGCCTGCTGTCGGGCGGGCAGCAGCAGATGCTGGCGATCTCGCGCGCGCTCATGGCGCGGCCCGAGCTGATCCTGCTGGACGAGCCGAGCCTGGGCCTGTCGCCGCGCCTGACCAAGGAGATCTTCGAGATCGTGGTGCGCATCAACCGCGAGCGCGGCACCACCATCCTGCTGGTCGAGCAGAACGCGAACATGGCGCTGAACGCCTCGGACTACGGCTATGTGCTGGAGAACGGGCGCATCGTGATGGAAGACCGCTGCGCCGCCCTGCGCGAGAAGGACGACATCAAGGAGTTCTACCTCGGGATGCGCGACGCCGGCGTGCGCGGCGAGCGGCGCTGGAAGAAGAAGAAGACCTGGAGGTGAGCGGCATGTCCAATCTGTGGGATCTCTCCGCACTGCAGCCGGTCACGCACAGCGTGCTGGCGGGCGACACCATCCCGGCGATGTTCTGGAACGCGGTGCAGGAGCGCGGGCCGAAGGTGTGGCTGCGCGAGAAGGAGCTTGGCATCTGGCGCAGCTGGAGCTGGAGCCAGGTGGGCGAGGCGGTGCGCGAGATCGCGGGCGGGCTGATGGCGCTGGGCTTCGCGCCGGGCGAGTGCGCCTCCATCCTGTCGAACACCAACGTCGAGTGGGTGCTGGCCGATCTGGCGGTGCTGTCCTGCGGCGGCGTCGCCAATGGCATCTACCCCACCGACGCGCCCGCGCAGGTGCAGTACCTGAGCGAGGACTCGGCCACCTGCGTGCTGTTCGTGGAAGACGACGAGCAGCTGGACAAGGCGCTGGAGGTGCGCGCGCAGCTGCCGCGGCTGCGCAAGGTGGTGGTCTTCGACATGAAGGGGCTGCGCGGGCTCCAGGATCCAGACGTCCTCGGCCTGGACGAGCTGCGCGCGCTTGGCCGGCAGTGGAACGCGGCCCACCCCACGGCGCTGGACGAGCGCGTCGCCGCCCTGCGCCCGGAGGACGTGGCGATCCTGGTCTATACCTCCGGCACCACCGGCAAGCCCAAGGGAGCGATGCACACCCACGGCGCGCTGGCCTATACCGTGCGCGGCAACAACACGCTGGTGGCGCGCTCCGAGCAGGACGAGGCCATGTGCTTCCTGCCGCTGTGCCACATCGCCGAGCGCATGGGCGGAGAATACTTCTCGCTCTACACGGGCGCGAAGCTGAATTTCGTCGAGAACCCCGACACCGTGCCCGAGAACGTGCGCGAGATCGCGCCCACGGTGTTCACCGCCGTGCCGCGCGTGTGGGAGAAGTTCTATTCGGGCGTGACCATCGCCCTCAAGGAATCGAGCCGGTTGCAGCAGGCGGCCTATGCCTGGGCGATCGGAGTGGGGATGCAGATCGCCGAGCGTGTGCTCGCCGGCCAGCCGGTGCCGGCCGGGCTGAAGGCGCGCTTTCGGCTGGCGCGCTGGCTGGTGCTGGACAACGTGCGCAAGATGATCGGCATCCACCGGGCGCGCTTCCTGGTGACGGGCGCCGCGCCGATCTCGCCCGAACTCATCAAGTGGTACCTTGCGCTGGGGGTGCCGATGCTGGAGGTCTGGGGCATGACCGAGACCTGCGGGGCGGCGACCGGCATGCTGCCCGCGCGCATCAAGCCGGGCTCCATCGGCCCGGCGACCCGCTTCAACGAAGTGCGGCTCGACCCCGAGACGGGCGAGATCCAGGTGCGCGGGCCGAACGTCTTCAAGGGCTACCTGAACCTGCCGGACAAGACGGCCGAGACCTTCACCGAGGACGGCTGGCTGCGCACCGGCGACGTGGGCACGGTCGATGGGGACGGGTATTTCCGCATCGTCGACCGGATGAAAGACATCATCATCACCGCCGGCGGCAAGAACGTCACGCCCAGCGAGATCGAGAACGAGCTGAAGTTCAGCCCCTACATCACCGATGCGGTGGTCATCGGCGACCAGCGGCCCTACCTGACGGTGATCATCATGATCGACCAGGAAAACGTCGAGAAATACGCGCAGGACCACGACGTGCCGTTCTCCAACTACGCGAGTTTGACGCGCGCCCCTGAGGTGCAGGCGCTCATCCAGGGCGTGATCGACGAGGTGAACAGGAAGTTCGCACGCGTCGAGCAGATCAAGAAGTTCTTCCTGCTCGACACCCAGCTCACGGCCGAGGACGAGGAGCTGACGCCCACCATGAAACTCAAGCGCAAGCTGGTGCAGACCAAGTACGCCGAGCAGATCGAGGCCATGTACCGCTCCGGCGGCGCGGCGCCCTGAGCGGCCAGGGTTAGTGCGGTGATGCGCTGCGGCGCAATCGCCCTATAACCCGGTCATCGATCACCTGCCCACCGATCGTCCACCACAGAACCACCACAGGAGACCAGCCATGAAACTTCGCACCCTTGCCGTGGCCGCCGCCATGGCGCTTGCCGGCGGCACTGCCTTCGCCCAGGCGAGCCAGGGCGTCACCAAGGACAGCATCACCGTCGGCACCATCCAGGACCTGTCCGGCCCGCTGGCGGGCTTCGGCAAGCAGGCGCGCAACGGGATGATGCTGCGCGTGGACGAGGCCAACGAGCAAGGCGGCGTCAACGGCCGCAAGCTGGTCTTCAAGGCCGAGGACTCCGGCTACGACCCCAAGCGCGCCGTGCTGGCGGCGCAAAAGCTGGTCAACCAGGACAAGATCTTCGCCATGATCGGCCACATCGGCACGGCCGCCAACGTCGCGACCTTCCCGGTGCTGTTCCCGAAGAAGGTGATCAACTTCTACCCGCTGACCGGCGCGCGCGAAATGTTCGAGGAGCCCAACCGCCAGCTCAAGTTCGCCTTCAGCGTGCCCTACTACGACCAGGCGCGCACCGCCACGCCGCGCCTGGTCAAGGAAAAGGACGCCAAGAAGGTCTGCACCATCTACCAGGACGATGAATTCGGCCTGGAGGTGATGCGCGGCGCCGAGGACGGGCTCAAGACCATCGGCATGGAGCTGGCCGAGAAGACGACCTACAAGCGCGGCGCGACCGACTTTTCCTCGCAGGTCGCCCGGATGAAGGCCGCCGGCTGCGATTTCGTGGTCTTGGGCACGGTGATCCGCGAGACCATCGGCACCATCGGCGAGGCGCGCAAGACCGGCTTCTCGCCCACCTTCCTGGGCACCACCGCGGCCTACACCGACCTGATCCACAAGCTGGGCGGCAAGGCCATGGATGGGCTGTACGCCACCATGGCGATCCAGGTGCCGTACCTGGACGACACCTCGCAGCCGATCCGCTTCTGGGCCAACAAGTACAAGACCAAGTTCAACGAGGACCCGGGCGTGTTCTCGGTCTACGGCTACCAGATCATGGACAACTTCATCCAGGGCGCGCAGCGCGCCGGGGCCAACCTGACCACCGACAGCTTCGTCAAGGCCATGGAGAGCGCACCCATCGAGCCCGACATGTTCGGCAGCGACACCCTCAAGTTCAGCGCCACGCAGCGCCTGGGCACCGAGCGCTCGCGCCTGTCGCAGATCCAGGATGGGCGCTGGAAGGTGGTATCGGACTACTTCAAGTAAGAGACCACGCCTTACCGATGCAGAAGCCGCCTTCGAGGCGGCTTTTTCTTGGGGTTTGCACCCCGTGCGCGGCCGTGCCAAGGAAAAAATCGCCACGGCGAGGACAACGGTGGCAGAATTTAACAAAGCATTTGCTTTGTAAAAATCCCTTTTCCTTCCAGCCCCACGTTGCCATGATCGAACGCACCCTCCTGCAGGCCGACCACCAGGCCTTCGCCGACAGCTTCCGCCGCTTCATCGAGCGCGAGATCACGCCCCACCACGCCCAGTGGGAGGAGCAGGGCTATGTGGACCGCCAGGTCTGGGCCAAGGCAGGCGCCAACGGCTTCCTGTGCATGAGCATGCCGGAGGAATACGGCGGGGCCGGCGCCGACAAGCTCTACAGCGTCGCGCAGATGGAGGAGATCGCGCGCGCCGGCTGCTCGGGCATCGGTTTCGGGCTGCACAGCGAGATCGTCGCGCCCTACATCCTGCACTACGGCACCGAGGCGCAAAAGCGCAAGTACCTGCCGCGGCTGGCCGACGGCAGCATGGTCGGGGCGATCGCCATGAGCGAGCCCGCGGCCGGCAGCGACCTGCAGGGCGTGAAGACCACGGCGCTTCTGAGCGAGGACGGCAGCCATTACCTGCTGAATGGCAGCAAGACCTTCATCACCAACGGCTGGCACGCCGACCTGGTGATCGTCGTCGCCAAGACCGACCCCGCCGCCGGCGCCAAGGGCACGAGCCTGTTGCTGGTCGAGCGCGGCATGGAAGGCTTCGAGAAGGGCCAGCGCCTGAAGAAAGCCGGCATGAAGGCGCAGGACACTTCCGAGCTGTTCTTCGACAACGTCCGCGTGCCGGCCGAGAACCTGCTGGGCGGCCCGGCCATGCAGGGCAAGGGCTTCATCTGCCTGATGGAGCAGCTGCCCTGGGAGCGGCTGCAGATCGCGATTGGCGCCGTCGCCTCGGCCGAGGCGGCCATCGACTGGACGGTGGAATACGTCAAGGAACGCAAGGTCTTCGGCCAGCCGGTGGCGGCCTTCCAGAACACCCGCTTCACGCTGGCCGAGCTGCAGACCGAGGTGCAGGTGGCGCGCGTGTTCGTGGACAAGTGCTGCGAGCTGATCCTGAAGGACCAGCTCGACACCGCCACCGCCAGCATGGCGAAGTACTGGACCACCGACCTGCAGTTCAAGGTCATGGACGAGTGCGTGCAGCTCTTCGGCGGCTACGGCTACATGTGGGAATACCCCATCACCCGCGCCTGGGCCGATGCGCGCGTGCAGCGCATCTACGGCGGCACCAACGAGATCATGAAGGAAGTCATCACGCGCAGCATGGGCCTGGGCGGGCGCTGACCCCTTCTTTTTCACCTTCCACCATCCACGGAGAGAGCATTTCATGACCCACGCCTACGTGTTCGACGCGCTGCGCACCCCGCGCGGCAAGGGCAAGAAGGACGGCAGCCTGCACGAGGTCAAGCCCATCGACCTGCTGGCCGGGCTGCTCGGCGAGCTGCAGCAGCGCCACCAGCTGGACACCGCGCGGGTGGACGACGTGGTCATGGGCATCGTCTCCCCGATCGGTGAGCAGGGCTCGGTCCTGCCGAAGATCGCCGCGCTCAAGGCCGGCTGGGACTGGCGCTGCGCCGGCGTGCAGGTCAACCGCTTCTGCGCCTCGGGCCTGGAGGCGGTGAACCTGGCGGCGCAAAAGGTCGCCAGCGGCTGGGAAGACCTGGTGGTAGCCGGCGGTGTCGAGAGCATGAGCCGCGTGCCCATCGGCGCCGACGGCGGCGCCTGGGCGCAGGACCCGGCCACCAACCTGCAGACCAAGTTCGTGCCGCAGGGCATCGGCGCCGACCTGATCGCCACGCTCGACGGCTACAGCCGCACCGACGTGGACGCCTACGCGCTCGAATCGCAGCGCCGCGCCACGGCAGCGCGCGCCGCCGGCCATTTCAAGCGCTCGCTGGTGCCGGTGCGCGACTTCCTCGGCCAGGTGATCCTGGAAGAAGACGAGTTCATCAAGCCGAACACCACCATGGAAGGCCTGGCGGCACTCAAGCCCTCGTTTGCGCAGTTAGGCGCCATGGGCTTCGACGCGGTGGCGCTGCAGCGCTACCCGCAGGTCGAGCGCATCGACCACGTGCACCACGCCGGCAACGCCTCAGGGATCGTCGATGGCGCCGCCGCAGTGCTGATCGGCAACGAGGCCGCGGCCAAGGCGCACGGGCTCACGCCGCGTGCGCGCATCGTCGCCACCGCAGTGAGTGGGGCCGACCCGACCATCATGCTCACCGGCCCCGTGCCCGCCACGCTCAAGGCGCTGGCGCGCGCCGGAATGACCGTCGAGCAGATCGACCTGTTCGAGGTCAACGAGGCGTTTGCCGCCGTGCCGATGCGCTTCATGCGCGAGCTGAACGTGCCGCACGAGAAAGTGAACGTCAACGGCGGCGCCATCGCCATGGGCCACCCGCTGGGCGCCACGGGCGCGATGCTGCTGGGCACGGTGATCGACGAACTGCACCGGCGCGGGCTGCGCTACGGCCTTGTCACCCTCTGCGTCGGCGGCGGCATGGGCATCGCCACCATCGTCGAAGCCCTCTGAGATCTGGAGAGAACACCCCATGCAAACCATCCGCTACGAACTCATCCCCGCGCAGGACGGCGCAGGGCAGGTGGCGCTCATCACCTTCGACGAGCAAGGCTCGCCGGTCAACACCATGTGCCAGCAATGGCAGGACGACCTGGGCGAGGCCACCGCGCGCGTGCTGGCCGACCGCGATCGGCTGGGCGGCGCGCTCAAGGGCATCGTCCTCGCCTCTGCCAAGAGCAGCTTCTTTGCCGGCGCCGATCTGAAGGCCACCATGCGCCTGCAGCCCGAAGACGCGCCCGCCGTCTTCCGCGAAATCGAGCGCATGAAAAAGCACTTTCGCACGCTGGAGACACTGGGCATCCCGGTGGTCGCCTGCCTGAACGGCTCGGCGCTGGGCGGCGGCTGGGAAGTGGCGCTGATCGCCCACCACCGCATCGCGGTGAACGACCGCAAGACCCGGTTCGGCCTGCCGGAAGTCACGCTCGGGCTGTTGCCGGGCGCCACCGGCATCACCAAGATGACGCGGCTGCTCGGCCTGATGGCGGCGCAGCCGCTGATCCTGGAGGGCAAGACCTTCGGCCCGGCCGAGGCGCAGCAGATGGGCCTGGTACACCAGCTGGTGGACACGCGCGAAGAGCTGCTGCCCGCCGCGCTGGCGCACATCGCCGCGCACCCCGAGGCCCAGCAGCCCTGGGACGCGAAGGATTACCGCATGCCCGGCGGCGCGCCCACCAGCCCGAAGATCGCCAACGCGCTGGTCGTCGCCCCCGCCATGCTCACCAAGACCACGCGCGGGCGCTACCCCGCGCCGGAGGCAGCGCTGGCCGCCATGGTCGAGGGCGCGCTGGTGGACTACGACACGGCGCTGCGCATCGAGAGCCGCTACCTGGCACGACTGATGACCAGCCCGGTGGCGCGCAACATGATCAACACCTTTTTCTTCGACATGAACGCCATCAAGGCGGGCAAGTCGCGGCCGGCAGGCGTGGCGCGCTTCAAGCCGACGAAGGTGGGCATCCTGGGCGCCGGGATGATGGGCGCGGGCATCGCCTGGGCGCAGGCCAGCCGCGGCATCGAGACGGTGCTGAAAGACGTGGACCAGGACAAGGCGGACAAGGGCCGCGCCTACAGCGAAAAGCTCGCGGCCAAGCGCGTGGAAAAGGGCCGCATGAAGCCCGAAGCGGCGCAGGAACTGCTGGCGCGCATCACGCCCACGGCGAGCGCGGCGGATCTCGCCGGCTGCGAGCTGATCATCGAGGCCGTGTTCGAGAACCGCGAGCTCAAGGCCCAGGTGACGCGCGAGGCCGAGCCGCAGCTGGCCGAAGGCGGTTTCTTTGCCAGCAACACCTCGACGCTGCCCATCAGCGGCCTGGCGCAGGCGAGTGCGCGGCCGGAGAAATTCATCGGCATCCACTTCTTCAGCCCCGTGGACAAGATGAAGCTGGTCGAGATCATCCGCGGCCGGCAGACGGATGACGAGACCGTGGCGCGCGCCTTCGACTATGTGCAGGCGCTCGCCAAGATCCCGATCGTGGTGAACGACTCGCGGGGCTTCTACACCAGCCGCACCTTCGGCACCTTCGTGATGGAAGGCGCGGCGATGCTCAGCGAAGGCATCCCTGCCGCCGTGATCGAGAACGCCGCCATGCAGGCCGGAATGCCCGTGGGGCCGCTGGCGGTGCTGGACGAGACCGCCCTCACCTTGAGCGTGCACGTCATGGAGCAGACGCGCGCCGATTTTGCCGCCGAGGGTCGCCAGTACCAGGCGACGCCGGGCGAGCTGCTGGTCGAGCGCATGGTCAAGGAATTCCAGCGCCCGGGCCGCGCCGGTGGGGGTGGTTTCTACGACTACCCGGAAGGTGGCAAGAAGCACCTGTGGCCGCGCCTGAGAGAGCTGTTCGAGAAGCCTGGGGTCGAGTGGGACGTGCAGGACATCCAGGATCGCCTGCTCTACCGCCAGGCCATCGAAACCGCGCGCTGCCTGGCTGAGGGCGTGCTGACCAGCGTGCACGACGCCAACATCGGCTCGATTTTCGGCATCGGCTTCCCGGCCTGGACGGGCGGGGCCATGCAGTTCATCTATGGCATGGGGGTGGACGCCTTCCTGCGCCGGGTCGATGAGCTGGCGGAGCGGCATGGGGACGGTTTTGCGCTGGACGACAGGGCGCGCGAAGCCATCCGGGCGCATCAGCCGCAGTACTGAGCCTTTTGAAACCGAAAAAACCGCCTTGAACAGGCGGTTTTTTCATGGAAATTCTTGGCCAAGTGCTTGCTGGACAAGCGCCAACAGCTATATTTTCAGCAGCTATCCAGAGAAGAGCTGACGGCTCTTGATGCGTTCAGCGGCTACCATGAGTGACACCTCGCCTCTGCCAGGACAGGAGAAGGAGATCCCCCATGCGACCGTCCGCCGTACTTGCCATGAAGCGCAAGGTCATTCGTGAGGCCGTGGAGCGCTTTCGCACCGCGAACCCGCGCGTCTTCGGTTCGGTGCTGCACGGCACAGACCAGGAAGGCAGCGACCTCGATCTTCTGGTGGATGCACTGCCGGGTGCGACGCTGTTCGACCTGGGGGGCCTGCAAGATGAGTTGGAGACCTTGCTCGGCATACGGGTCGATGTGCGCACGCCGATGGATCTGCCGCCCAGCTTCCGCACCCAGGTATTGGCCCAGGCACGACCGGTATGAAGGAAAACCGCCTACCCGACTATTTGGGCCACATGCAGGAGGCGGCAAGCGAGGCGCGCCTGTTTGTCCAGGGCATGTCCCAGGCCGAGTTTCAGCAAGACAGGCGCACCCAACGTGCTGTGGTCATGAGTCTCATCATCCTCGGCGAAGCTGCCGCCAAGGTCATGGACAGCTTTCCTCAGTTCACCCAGACGCACACCCAACTGCCGTGGTACAACATGCGTGGCATGCGCAACCGCATCGCCCATGGTTATTTCGATATCGATCTGGAAGTAGTCTGGAATACCGTACACATGAGCCTGCCCCATCTGCTGGAGCAATTGCAGGCTCTGCGCCCTCTCGCCGACGCGCCCGACCAGTCCTGACCTCAAAAAAGAACGCCATCGGCACCGCCGATGGCGCATCTGGCAACTGAGCCGAGACAGCTCAAACCACCTCTTCCCCCCACGCCTGCCGCGCCAGCTCGGCAAACTGCTGGCGCAGCAAGTGCTTTTGCACCTTGCCCGTCGCCGTGGCCGGCAGGGCCTCGACGAAGCGTACCAGCTTGGGCACCTCGAAGCCGCCCAGGCGCTCGCGGCAGTGGGCCACGATGGAGGCTTCATCCACCTCGGCGCCGGGCTTCTTCACCACGAAGGCGCACACGGCCTCGATCCAGTGCGGGTGCGGCAGGCCCAGCACCGCCGCGCCGGCCACGCCCGGGTGGCCCAGCAGCACGGCCTCGACCTTGACGCTGGCGACGTTCTCGCCACCGGTCTTGATCATGTCCTTTTTGCGGTCGATGAACAGCATCTGGCCCTTGGGCCCCCACATGCCCAGGTCGCCCGTGTGGTGCCAGCCAAAGCGCTGCGCCTCGGCCGTGGCGCGCTCGTCCTTGAAGTAGCCCAGCATGACATTGGCGCCCCGGTGCACGATCTCGCCAACCTCGCCGGGGCCGAGCAGGCGGCCCTCGTCGTCCATGACCGCCGTCTCGCAGTGGATGAAGGAAGTGCCCCAGTAGTTGGCGTCCAGCTCGGGGTGCTCCAGCGCCCTGAACATCATGGTGGCCGGGTAGATCTCGGTCTGTCCGGTAGCCAGCACGACATTGCGGCTCATGCGCTCGGCGATCTGGGCAATCAGCGGCTTGGGGATGGGCGCCATGGCGTAGATGCACTGGCGCAGGCTGTCACAGCGGAACTGCGGGTCGGCCAGCAGCGCCCCGTACATCATGGGCAGGCCGGTGAAGACCGTCAGGCGCTCGCGCAGCACCAGCGCGCGGATCTCGTCGGGCACGAAGGCGCGCGCCAGCACGATGCACGCGCCCACGGCGTGCGCCGTCGCCGCCAGGGCGTGCTGGGCGCAGTGGAACAGCGGCAGCACGCCCGAGAACACGTCCGTCTCGACATAGGCAAAGCCGCTGGCGTTGCCCAGGATGGCCGCCGCCACCGACAGATGCGAGTGCACCACGCCCTTGGGGTTGCCGGTGGTGCCGCTGGTGTACATCAGGATCGCCGGCTGGTTGTCGTCGATGTCGAGGTCGGGCAGCGCATCGCTGCGGTCAGCCTCGGCTTGGGCCAGGGTCGTGGCGCCCGGCGCGGTGGCCACGCCACCCGCCATGGTCATGATCAGCGGCACGCCCAGGCCCTGCAGCATGGCGGCCAGGGCTGGGTCGGCGTACAGGGGGGCATCGACCACCACCGCCGAGACTTCGGCGTGGCGCAAGATGTATTCGATGGCGCCGGCATCCAGCCGCACGTTGACCGGCGCCCAGACGTTGCCGGACTTGTGTATGCCGTTGTAGGCCACCACCATGTCGGCCGAGTTCATGCACAGCATGCCTATCTGCCGGCCGCTGCCGAAGGTCTGCAGCAGATAGTGGGCAAAGCGCGAGCTGCGCGCGTCCAGCTCGGTGTAGGTCAGGCGCGTGTCGCCATCGACCACGGCGGTGCGCTCGCCAAACTTGCGCGCGCTGCGATGGACAAAATCGCCCAGGGCGACGCGGCGGATGCGGCGTGCCGCAGGGGTGATAGGCATCTGGATCATGGGTCTTGTCTCCTTTTTTGGTGGTTGGACTCTGTCTTGGCGAGCGCCTTCAGGCGCCTCTTGCTCTTAGAGCGTGTTTACGATCTCCGCGCGCAGGGGCGCGGGTGCGGATCGGGATGGGCTGCCAGGCGCAAACCGCAGCGATAGCCCGTGCTATCGCGAGGATTTGCAACGCCGCAGACCGCCCGAGGCCGCGCTCGCGCACCCGCGCGGGGATCGTAAACACGCTCTTACTGCCGGGCTGGCGTGCGCTAGCGCTGCACGGCAGCGCCGTCCGCCGTCCAGCGCTGGCGCAACTCGCGCTTGAGCACCTTGCCGGTGGCGGTGCGCGGCAGCACGTCGATGAACTGCACCACGCGCGGGCACTTGAAGTGCGCCAGGCACTTGCGGCACCAGGCGCTCGCGGCACCAGGCGATCAGCCCGGCCTCGTCGATCTGCGCGCCAGCCTTGGGCACGACCACTGCCGTGACGGCCTCGCCCCAGCGCGCGTCGGGCGAGCCGATGACGGCCACCTCGGCGATGCCCGGATGGAACCAGCCGCCGCGCAGCGCCTCGGCCGTGGCCTCGGGCTTTTGCCAGTAGCCGATGAAGACGTTGGGGCCGCGGATCAGCAACTCGCCGGTCTCGCCCGGCGGCACGTCCTGGCCGGCCTCGTCCGCAATGCGGTACTCGACGTGCGCGATCGGCTTGCCGATGGAGCCGGCGCGCTCAAGCACATCGGCGGCATCCAGCACCGATGCGATCGGCGCCGTCTCGGTCAGGCCGAAGCCCTCGGTGAAGACCAGGCCGGCGCTGCGCAGTGCCTCGATCAGCACCACCGGGCACGGCGCGCCACCCGAGACGGTGTAGCGCAGCGAGGCCAGATCGCGCCCCTGCAGCCCGGCAGCGTGGATGGCCGCCCACATGGCCGGCACGCAGAACGCCAGCGTGGGCCGGTGCTGCTCCACGGCCTCCAGCCAGCCGGCCGGGCTGAAAGACTCCAGCACGATGGAGGCGCCGCCCAGGTACAGCAGCGGCAGCGTGAAGATGCCGAACGCCCCGATGTGGAACAGCGGCGCCGCGGCCAGCGAGATGTCGCGTGGCGTCAGGCCCTCGCTCATGGAGACGTTGGTCAGCATGTTCCACAGGTGGTTGCCATGCGTGAGCATCACCCCCTTGGGAAAGCCGGTGGTGCCCGAGGTGTACATCAGCGTGGCCACCTCGTCCTGGCCCACGGACACCGGCACGCGCGCGCTGCTGGCGCCGGCGATCAGGCTCTCGTATTCGCCGGACTCGCCCGCCGCACGCTGCTGGGCCGAGGGCAGCTCGATCAGGTGGCGCACGCAGGTAGCGTGCGCCGCCTCGCGCGCCACCGCCATGACCTGCTGCGAGGCCAGCAGCACGCCGGGAGCGCAATCTTCCAGGATGTAGCGCACCTCGGGCGCCACCAGGCGGAAGTTGATGGGCACCAGCACCGCCCCGAGCTTGGCCACGGCGATGGCCACCTCCAGGAACTGCGGGCTGTTGAGCGCCATCATGGCCACGCGGTCGCCCTTGCGCGTACCGCGCGCGCGCAGCGCATCGGCCAGAGCGTTGGTGCGCTGCTCCAGCTCACCGTAGGTGGTGCGCTGCCCGGTATTGCCGTCGATCAGGGCCAGGCGCTGCGGCGTGCGCCGCGCATGTACCGTGACCCAGTTGCCGATTCCCTTGTCCATGTCTCACTCCAAATCCGATTGCGAATGGGGCACTTGGGCGTTGTCAGCGCCCTTGCCCCGCCCTGCCCTGCCGCGCCGGACAGGGCATTCCTGCGGTGCCGGCGACCGGGCCGGGCGGGCTGGCGTTGGCGCGCGCGCCGGCTCAGGCCGCCGCCAGCCCCAGGATGGCGCGCGCCTCATCGGTGCTGGCCACCTCGCGCCCGGCGCGGCGCGCGCACTGCACGAGCTGCTCAATCATGGGGCCGTTGGACGTGGCCTTGCTGCCATCCGGCAGGTAGAAGCTGTCCTCCAGCCCGGTGCGCAGATGGCCGCCCAGCTCGGCCACGCGCTGGTGGACGGGCCAGATCTCGCTGCGGCCAATCACCGTGGCCTGCCAGGGCGCGCCCTCGATCTTGAGCCGGAGCAGGATCGGCAGCAGATCCGCATCGGCCGGCATGCCGGACTCGACCCCCATGACGAAGTTGTAGTGGGGCAGGCCGCGGGTGTACATGCCGGTCTGCACATACATCTGCACGCAGCGCACGATGCCCACGTCGAAGCACTCGAACTCGGGCAGGGTGCCGGTTTCCTCCATCACGTCCAGGAAATCCTGCACCTTGGCCGGCTGGTTGTCGAACAGCATGGGCGGCCAGGCCCAGGTGCCGTTGGCACGCACTTTCAGGTAGTTCAGCGAGCCGGCATTGCACGCCGCAACTTCAGGTCGGGTAGCACGCAAACAATGGAGCGGCCCCTGGTAATGCGGGCCGACCACGCCGGTGGTCTGGTTGATGATGATGCCGGGGCAGGCTTCGCGCATGGCCTGCACGCAGGCCTTGGCGACCTCCGGGTCCCAGCTGGGCAGGTGGCCCTTGCCCGGCTCCTGGCTGCGAAAGTGCACGTGGATCACGCTGGCGCCGGCCTCATGAGCGCGGCGCGCCTCGCTGGCCAGTTGCTCGGGGGTGACGGGGACGTGGTGCTGCGCCGGGTCGGTCAGCACGCCGGTGATGGCACAGGTGACGACGGCTTTGTGGTGGGGATTGGCTGCGCTCATGGCAAGTGGCTCTTTCTGTTGGAGGTTGGTCACAGGCCGAGCTGCCGCACGGCCAGATCTTTCATGATTTCTTCCGCGCCGCCGCCGATCATCATCACTTTGACTTCGCGGTAGATGCGCTCGCTCACGGTGCCACGCATGAAGCCCATGCCGCCCAGAATCTGTACGGCCTGGTCGGCGCAGAACTGCATGGTCTGCGTGGCGTGGTTCTTCAGCAGGCAGATCTGCGCCACCCAATCCGGCCCGGTATCGCCGGCATCGGCGCGGGCGGCGATGGCGTCCACCCAGGCGGCGGTGGATTGGATGCGCATCTGCATGTCGGCCAGCTTGTGGCGGATGACCTGGTGCTCGACCAGCGCTGCACCAAACGCCCGGCGCTGGCGCGCCCAGGCCAGCGCCTCGTCGAAGCAGGCCTCGGCAAAGCCCAGGGCCGAGGCCGCCAGGCCGAAGCGCTCGCCGTTGAAATTGCCCATGATGATGCGAAAGCCCTGGCCTTCCTCACCCAGCAGATAGCGCGCCGGCACGCGCACGTTGTCAAAGCGCAGGTGCGCCGTATCCGAGCACAGCCAGCCCATCTTGGCCAGCGGGCTGCGCGACAGGCCGGCGCTGCCCGCCGGGATCAAAAGCATGGAGATACCGCCCGCGCCCTTGCTGCCCGGCTCGCCCGTGCGCACGGCAGCCGTGATCCAGTCGGCGCGCATTCCGGAGGTGATGAAGACTTTTTCGCCGTTGACGATGTAATCATCGCCATCGCGCCGGGCGGTGGTCGCCAGGCGCGCCACGTCGGAGCCGCCGCCGGGTTCGGTGATGGCCAGCGCGGCGATTTGCTCGCCGGCCAGCACCGGCGGGATGACCTCGGCGCGCACGGCGGCGCTGGCGAAGTTGACCACCGGCGGCAGGCCGATGTTGTGCGAGAACAGGCTGGCCAGCA
>NZ_ALEE01000809.1 GCF_000282995.1 Melaminivora alkalimesophila | reverse complement strand
CTGGCCAGCACGCCGCCGCTGGCGCCGTGGCGGCTGAGCGCGCGCCACAGCGGCACGCGCATGGCGTAGCTCACCGGCGTGCCGCCGTACTCCTCGGGGTAGCCCAGGCCCAGCAGGCCCAGCTCGGCTGCGCGGCGGTACAGCTGGCGCGGGAATTCGCCGGCGCTGTCCCAGGCATCGGCGTGCGGGGCGATCTCGCTTCTGGCAAAGCGGGTGATGGTGTCGGTCAGCGCCTCGCGCTCGGCGTCGTGCAGCTGCAGGGTGGTGGCGCTCATGCGGCGGCCTCCTCGGGGCGTGTGGCGGGGGCAGGCTCTGCCGTGCCGGCCGGGGCGAGGCGCGCCAGCACCTGGCCCGGCGCCACCTGCTGGCCCACCGCCACCAGCAGCTCGGCCACGGTGGCTGCCGTGGGCACGCCGAGGCTGTGTTCGAGCTTCATGGATTCGATGACCACCACGGTATCGCCCGCGGCCAGCTGCTCGCCCGGCCCGGCAGCCAGTGCCACGACCCGGCCATTGAAGGGCGCGCGCAGCTCGCCACCGGCACCCTCTGCTCCGGCACGCACGCTCGGCTCCAGCGAAGCATCCTCCACCCAGCCCTCCACGGCGCCCGCCTGCCAGTGCCAGCGCCGCGCACCCACGCGCACGCTGCGCGCGCGCCAATCCTCCTGGGCGCCCTCGCCCTGCAGCGTGACCATCACTCTGCCGCACGGCAACGCTGTGAGGCGGGCGGTGGCGGCCAGCGGTTCACCGCTCGCAGGGTGGGTGCCGCGCAACTGCAGCGTGCCCGCACCCTGCTCGCGCACCGCCAGTGGGTACACCTTCTCCTGGTGGCGCAGGCGCAGCGGCCGCT
>NZ_ALEE01000808.1 GCF_000282995.1 Melaminivora alkalimesophila | reverse complement strand
CAGCGGCCGCTCCAGCCGGCAAGCCGGGCCAGACGGCGCTGCGCCCACAGGCCGGGGGGTGAACAGCGCCTGGAGCGCCGAGGGAACCAATGCCTGCCGCTCGGCGGCCGCCAGGGCCTCTCGGATCTCCGGGGCATGCTCGGCAAGGAAGGGCACCAGCGCCTGCCCGGCACGAAAGACCGGGTGTTCCAGGCAGGCGGCGAGGAACGCGCGGTTGGTCGGCAGCCCCAGCACCGAGGTTTCTCCCAGCGCCCGGACCAGTGCAGTGATCGCCTCGTCCCGCGTGGCGGCGTGCACGATCAGCTTGCCCAGCATGGAGTCGTAGTGCGGCGAGACCGTGCTGCCGGGTTCGAGCGCGTGATCAAAGCGCAGGCCGCCCGGTGCGGCACGCTCGAAAGCCACCGCCGGCGGGGCGGAAAAATGCAGCACTTGGCCGGTGTGCGGATGGAACTGCGCATCCTCGGCGCAAAGACGCACCTCGATGGCATGGCCCTGCAGCCGCACCGCATCCTGGGCCAGCGGCAGCGACTCACCGCGCGCGACGCGGATCTGCCATTCCACCAGATCCAGGCCGGTGAGCGCCTCGGTCACCGGGTGTTCGACCTGCAGGCGGGTGTTCATCTCCATCAGGTAGAAGTCGCCGCCCTCCAGCAGGAACTCCACCGTCCCCGCGCCCACGTAGCCCGCGCCCTGCGCGAGCGCCACGGCAGCGGCCCCCATGCGCGCCCGCAGCTGCGGATCCACCGCGGGGCTGGGCGATTCCTCCACCAGTTTCTGGTGGCGCCGCTGCACCGAGCAATCGCGCTCGCCCAGGTGGATGCAATGGCCCTGCGCATCGGCGAAGACCTGCACCTCGACGTGGCGCGGTTGCAGCAGGGCGCGCTCGATCAGCAGGTCGCCGCAGCCGAAGCCCCCCAGCGCCTCCGAGCGCGCACTGGCCAGCGCCGCCGCCAGCTGCTGGGGCTGCGCCACCAGGCGCATGCCGCGCCCGCCGCCTCCCGCCACGGCCTTGACCATGAGCGGAAAGCCGATGCGCTCGGCCTCGGCGAGAAAACACCCGTCCGACTGGTCCTCGCCTGCATAGCCCGGAAGACAGGGCACGCCGTGCTGTTGCGCGAGCTGCTTGGCGCCTGCCTTGCTGCCCAACAGGCGCG
>NZ_ALEE01000807.1 GCF_000282995.1 Melaminivora alkalimesophila | reverse complement strand
CGGGCGGCGGGCCGATCCAAACCAGGCCCGCATCCAGCACCGCCTGGGCGAAGTCGGCGTTCTCGCTCAGGAAGCCATAGCCGGGGTGGACGGCATCGGCACCACTGGCGCGCGCCGCCGCCAGCAGCTTGTCGATGCGCAGGTAGTTGTCGCTGCTGGAAGCACCGCCCAGCGCCACGGCCTGCGAGGCCTCGCGCACGTGCAGGCTGTTGGCATCGGGGTCGGAATGGACGGCGACGGTGGGGATGCCCATGCGGTGGGCGGTGCGGATCACGCGGCGGGCGATCTCGCCGCGATTGGCGACCAGGATCTTTTTCATGGCTTCACACTCCACGGCGCCGGCTGGCGGGCAGCGAACGCCGCAAGGCCCTGCCGAGCCTCCGGGCCGCGCAGGCCGGCGGCAAAGGCGTGGGCGGCGGCGTCGAGCAGCTGGGGCAGCGGCGTCTCGGCCTCGACCCGCAGCAGCTGCTTGGTGGCTGCCACCGCCTGCGGGGCGGCGGCGCAGTGGCGCGCGATCGCCCCGGCCAACGCCGCGTCCAGGCCACCGGCGGGCGCCACCTCATCGACCAGACCGTCCTGCAGCGCGGCGGCCGCGTCCTGGCGCGCGCCCGTGAGCAGCCAGCGCCGGGCGCGCGCAGCACCCAGGCGGCGCACGACGAAGGGCGCGATCTGCGCCGGCACCACGCCCAGCGTGACCTCGGGCGTGGCAAATTGCGCGTCCGCATCGGCCAGCACGTGGTCGGCGCAGCACACCAGGCCGATGCCCCCGCCCATGGCCGCGCCCTCGACCGCCACCAGCAGCCACTGCGGCAGCGCGCACAGTGCCTGCAGCAGCGTGCCGAAGCGCCGGTTCATGGGCACCAGCGGGTCGTCCTCGCCCGGAGCCAGGGGCTGGCCGATGGCCTGGGCAAAGCCGCCCAGGCTGCCGCCGGCGCAGAAGTGCCCGCCCGACCCGCGCAGCACCACGCCGCGCAGGTCCCGATCGGCCGCAGCGCGCCCGCAGGCCGCCAGCAATGCCTCCACCAGCGCGTCGGTCAGCGCATTGCGGCTGGCCGGCTGGTCCAGCCACCAGATCTCGATGCAGCCCGTCGCCAGGGGCTGGCGCTCGACCCGCAGCCCGGCCGACGCGAGTGCGGCCGTGGAATCGCTCGTGCCCATGCCCGCAGCCCCGCTTCAGCGCACCGCGGGCCGCTTGGCGATGCCCATGGTCTTGGCGATGATCCCCAGCATGACCTCGTCGGCGCCGCCGCCGATCGAGCCCAGCCGGCCATCGCGGTACTGGCGCGAGACCTTGTTCTCCAGCGTGAAGCCCATGCCACCCCAGAACTGCAGGCAGGTGTCGGCCACCTGGCGGGACAGGCGCCCGGCTTTCAACTTGGCCATGCTGGCCAGCTGCAGCACGTCCTGGCCGCTGACATACAGCTCTCCGGCACGCCAGGTCAGCGCGCGCAGTGCCTCGACCTCGGTCTGCAGCTCGGCCAGCTTGAACTGCACCCACTGCTGGTCGGCCAGGGTGCTGCCGAACATCTGGCGCTCCTGCGCCCACTCCACCGTCCAGTCGATGCAGTTGGTGAGCGACTGCAGGCTGCTGGCCGCGGCCCACAGGCGCTCCTCCTGGAATTGCTGCATCTGGTAGATGAAGCCCTGGCCCTCCTGGCCGATCAGGTAGCGCTGCGGCACACGCACCTCGTCGAAGTACAAGAGGCCCGTGTCGCTGCTGTTCATGCCGATCTTGCGGATCTTCTGCGCCACCTCCACGCCGGGTGTCAGCTGGCCGCCCGGGCCATCGCGCAGCGGCACCATGACCAGGCTCTTGTTCCTGTGCGCCGGGCCGTCGCTGGTGTTGACCAGCATGCACATCCAGTCAGCCTGCAGGCTGTTGGTGATCCACATCTTCTGGCCCGTGATGACGTAGTCATCGCCGTCCTTGCGCGCATGGCTCTTGATGGCCGACACGTCGCTGCCCGCGCCGGGCTCGGACACGCCGATGCAGCCCACCATGTCGCCGGCAATGGCCGGGGCGAGGAACTGGCGGCGCAGCTCGTCGCTGCCATGGCGCGCCAGCGCCGGGGTGCACATGTCGGTCTGCACGCCGATCGCCATGGGCACGCCGCCGCAGTGGATGTGGCCCAGCGCCTCGGCCATGGCCATGCCGTAGGAGTAGTCCAGCCCCGCGCCGCCGTATTCCTCGGGCTTGGTCAGGCCCAAAAGCCCCAGGTCGCCCAGCTTCTTGAAGACCTCGTGCGCGGGGAAGATCTCGGCCGCCTCCCACGCGTCCACGTGGGGGTTGATCTCCTCGTCGATGAAACGCTTCAGGGTCTTCTGGATCTCGCGGTGTTCGTGCGTCAGCTGCATGGTGTCTCCGGGGGGTTCCTGGTGTTCTGGTAAAGGCGGTGCTGCGCTACATGCGCGCCACGCCGAACTGCATCGGTCGCAGCGGCCGCGCCGCCGCTTCGGCCACGGTATCGAGGCAGAAGGCCAGCACGGCGCGGGTGTCGCGCGGGTCGATCACGCCGTCATCGAGCAGCAGGCCACTGGTGTAGGCGGCGTCCGCCTGCTGCTCGAACATGGCGACGATGCGCTCGAACTGCGCCTGGGATTCCTTCGGGTCGGGCGTGATGCCCTTGCGGGCGAGGGCTGCCTCCGTGACCATCTGCATGGTGCGCGCGGCCTGCTCGCCGCCCATGACGGCCGTCTTGGCGCCCGGCCAGCTGAACAGGAAGCGCGGCGCGTAGCCGCGGCCACACATGCCGTAGTTGCCCGCGCCGAAGCTGGCGCCGCACTGGATGGTGATCTGCGGCACGGTGGCGTTGGTGACGGCCTGGATCATCTTGCTGCCGTGCTTGATCATCCCGCCCTGCTCGCTGTCCTTGCCGACCATGTAACCGGTGGTGTTCTGCAGGTAGACGATGGGCTGGCCCAGCTGGCACATCCACTGGATGAAGTGCGTGGCCTTGTTGGCGCCCGCCACGTCGATGGGGCCGTTGTTGCTGATGAAGCCCACCGCGTGGCCGGCGATGCGGCCCTGGGCGCAGACCGTGGCGCTGCCGTAGCGCGCCTTGAATTCCAGCAGCTCGGAGCCGTCGGTCAGGCGCGCGATGACTTCGCGCATGTCCACCGGCTGGCGCAGGTCGGGCGAGATCAGCGCCAGCAGGTCGTCGGCCGGCAGCA
>NZ_ALEE01000806.1 GCF_000282995.1 Melaminivora alkalimesophila | reverse complement strand
CGGCCGGCAGCAGCGGCTCGGCCGCCACGCGCGGCGCGGCCGGCCCGCCCCAGTCGCTCTGGGCGATGACGGCGCGCGCGATGCCAATCGCTTCGCGGTCGTCGCCCGCCAGGTATTCGCCCAGGCCCGAGACGCTGGTGTGCATCTCGGCGCCGCCGAGCTCCTCCTCGGTGGCGATCTCGCCGGTGGCGGCCTTGAGCAGCGGCGGGCCGGCCAGAAAGGCGCGCGATCGCCCCTGCACCATGATGACCACATCCGACAACCCCGGCATGTAGGCGCCGCCGGCCGTGCCTGAGCCGTGCTGGATGGTCAGCACCGGGATACCGGCGGCGGACAGCCGCGCCAGGTTGCGAAACAGCGCGCCGCCGTGCACGAAGCCCTCGACGCGGTAGCGCATCAGGTTGGCACCGGCACTCTCGACCAGGTGCACGAAGGGCAGGCGGTTCTGCAGCGCGATCTCCTGCAGGCGCAGGATCTTCTCCAGCCCCATGGGCTGGATGGCGCCGGCCTCGATCCCCGAGTCGCTGGCCACCACCATGCAGCGCACGCCCGAGACAAAGCCGATGCCGGCGATCACGCCACCGCCCGGAATGGACCTGGCCTCGTCACGCGTGTCCTGCAGGTAGCCCGCCAGGCCGCACAGCGGCAGCCACGGCGCGCCGGCATCGAGCAGCAACGCCACCCGCTGGCGCGGCAGCAGCTGCCCGCGCTTCTCGAACTGCGGCAGCGAGCGCGCCGACGCGGCGGCCGCGCGCTCCTCCAGCGCACGCAGCTGCGCCAGACGCTCGATTTGCGCCTCGCGGCGGCGCTGGGCCTCCGGTGCCTGGGCATTGAAGCGCGAGGTGAATTGCGTGGCGCTCATGCCTCGCCCCTGGCCTCATCCGCGAAGACCCTGGGCGTCTGGGCGCGGTGAAACCCCTCGAAGGGCCGCACGGCGGGGCGCTGCTGCACCTGGGCGTCCGGCTGGCGCATGCCCCAGCCCATCCGCACCTGGGGGCGTGCGCCGTCCACGCGCAGCGTGGTGCCGCTGATGAAGTTGGCGGCCGGGCTCAGCAGGAAGGCGATGGCCGCCGACACCTCGGCCTCGGTGCCCATGCGGCCCAGCGGCACGGTCTGCGGCATGGCGCGCAACATGTCGCCGGCCTCGGGTGGGTAGTTGTCCATGCCGCTGGAGGCGATGTAGCCCGGCGCCACGGCGTTCACGCGCACGCCGGCGCGCGCCCACTCGGCTGCCGCCGTCTCGGTGAAGCTGACCATGCCGGCACGCGCCGCGCCACTGTGGCCCATGCCCGGCATGGAGCCCCACATGTCGGCGACGATGTTGACGATGGAGCCGCCGTGCGCCGCCATCCATTGCTTGAAACACTCGCGCGCCAACAGGAAACCGCCCGTCAGGTTGGTGTTGACCACCGCCTCCCAGCCGCGCGCGGAGATGCCCTCCAGCGGCGCCATGAACTGGCCGCCGGCGTTGTTGACCAGACCGTCGATGCGGCCGCGCTCGACCAGCACGTCCTGCACCAGCTGCACCACGGCGTCCTCGTTGCGGATGTCGCAGGCGTGCATGGAGGCCTGGCCGCCATCGGCCTGGATTTCCTGCTGCACGGCGGCGAGCTTTTCCGATTTGCGGCCGACCAGCACCACGTGCGCGCCCAGCGCCGCAAGCTCGTGCGCGCTGCAGCGGCCGATGCCCGAGCCACCACCGGTGACGATCACCACCTGGCCCTTGAACAGGCCCGGAGCGAACACTGAGCGGTAGCCGCAGGAAGAAGAGACGGCAGAAGAAGTCATGGGAGGGTCCGGTTCAGTCGTGGTGAATGAAAAGCAGCATCGCCTGCTCGCTCAGCGCGTCCAGCGACAGCCCCTTGCGCGGCGAAAACCAGCTCACGGCCCAGTTCAGCGCGCCGAAGATGAACAGCCGCGCCACCGCCGGCTCGGCCTTGAGCGCACCGGCGTGCGCCAGCGCCTGCAGCGCCGGCATCCACGCCGCCTCGTACGCGTCCTTGATGCGCGCCACATCGCGCCGCTGGGCGGGGGTGAGCGAGCGCCACTCGTAGAGCATCACGGGAATGAAGCCGCTGCGCGGGCCCAGCAGGATCTCGAAGTGGTGGCGCACCAGGGCGCGCAACTGCTCGTGCGGCGGCGCATCCGGGCCCAGGCGATCCAGCACTTCCTGCTGGCTTTCCAGCGCGGCGGTCATGCCCTCGCTCATGACGGCATGCAGCAGCGCACTCTTGCTCTTGAAGTGGTAGTACGGCGAGCCGCTGTGCATGCCCACGGCCGCGGCGATGTCGCGCGTGCTGGTGGCGGCGTAACCCTTGGTGAGGAACAGCTTGGCCGCCTTGTCCATGAGCTTGCGCCGGCGGTTGCCGTCATCTTGCTCGGTGATCGTCTTGCGCGGGCGGCCCCGCGGGCGCCGAGCGGGCACATCGGAAGCCGCGGCAGCAGGCCCGGGCTCGGGCTCGGCCGCCGAAGAGGAAAGCGTTCGCTTGGGCGTCTGCATGGAACCGAACCATAGCAAAGCCATTTAATTTGAGCAAGCGATTGCTTTGCGAAAATACTCCTCCGGCCGTGTCGGCCGGGTCCTCTCAAGGCTCCGGCAGCCGGTGGTGCCAATAGCGCATCGCGGCCGTGCGTTCGCAGTGCAGGCGCGCGTCCACGGAACGCCAGAGCGCCGCGCCGCAGGCGGGTGAGGCGACCAGCCGGATGCCGCGCTCCTCGTAGCGCTGCACCACCACCGGCGCGGGGTGGCCAAAGCGGTTCCGGTAGCCGGCCTGGGCCAGGGCCAGCGCCGGATGCACGGCGTCTAGAAAGGCGTCGGTGGACGAGGTCTTGCTGCCGTGGTGCGGCACCAGCAGCACGTCGGCCGCCAGCGGCGCCCCGGCCGCCACCAGCGCCGCTTCCTGGGCGCGCTCGATGTCGCCGGCCAGCAGCGCGGTCGCCCCGCCCTGCCCTTCGGGGCCGCCCGCCTGGATGCGCAGCACGCAGCTGCGCGCGTTCGGGCGCGCTGCCGATCCGCGTGTCGGCGGCGCGCCTGCGAAGGGGTGCAGCACCTCGAACGACACGCCATCCCACTGCCAGCGCTGCCCCGCCACGCACGCCGTCACCGGTCGGAGCGCCTGCAGCGGGTGATCGGCGGCGATCGAGCCGAGGACTTCGGCCCGGGGCTGCTGGCGCAACACCGCCGGGGCGCCGCCCACGTGGTCCAGGTCGCCATGGCTCAGCACCACCCGGTCCAGCCGCTCGCCCAGCGCCTGCAGGAGCGGCACCACCACGCGCTCGCCGGCGTCGTTGGTGGCGCTGAAGCGCGGCCCGGCGTCGTACAGCAGGCTGTGGCGCGCCGTGCGCACCAATACCGCCTGGCCCTGGCCCACGTCCAGCGCCAGCAGCTCGTAGTGCCCTGGCGGCGGCCGCGGCGGCTGCCACCACAGCGCGGGGAGCACCAGCGGCAAGCCCAGCAGCC
>NZ_ALEE01000805.1 GCF_000282995.1 Melaminivora alkalimesophila | reverse complement strand
CGGCGGCCACAACACCCCCAGCAGCGCAGGCGGCAGCACCACCAGCGTCGCCCAGGGAATGGCCAGCAGGTTGGCCACCAACCCGATCACCGACACCTGACCGAACAGCAGCAGCGTGAGCGGCGCCAGCGCCACCGTCACCACCCCCTGCTCGCGCAGCATCGCCCCGCCGCGCGCCAGCACACCCCGCGGCCTTGGCGCCCGGCCACGGTCGGTGGCGAACAGCACCGCCACCGCCACGAAACTCAGCCAGAAGCCCGCCTGCAGCATGGCCCAGGGATCCAGGGCCAGCACCACGGCGCAGGCCAGCAGCCAGACCTGTGGCCAGGGCCACTGCCGCCCCGACAGGCGCAGCAGCGCCACCGTCGCGAGCATGCAGATGGTGCGCTGCGCCGGCACGCCCCAGCCGCTGAACAACGCATAGGCCGCCGCCAGCAACACCCCGCCCACCAGCGCGGCGGTCGGCGC
>NZ_ALEE01000804.1 GCF_000282995.1 Melaminivora alkalimesophila | reverse complement strand
GGCGGTCGGCGCCGGCACCCACAGCGGCAGCCGCGCACTCAAGCGCCACAGCCGCCCCAGCGCACCCGAAGCCAGCCACGCAAAGAGCGTGATGTGCAGGCCCGAGATGCTCATCAGGTGCGCCACCCCGGTGGCGCGGAACACGTCCCAGTCGGCCCGGTCGATGGCGCGCTGATCGCCTGTCACCAGCGCCGCGACGACCCCGGCGGCACGCTGGCGCCGCTCGGACGCGCCAGTCGGCGCGAGCCGCGCGAGGATCGTGTCACGCACCTGCTGGCGCCATTGCTCGACCGGGTACTGCCAGGTCTGGCCCAGCCGCTCGGCAGCGCCGTGCCGCGCCGCGGCGCGTGCGCCAGTGCGCACCTGCCCGGTGGCTTGCACGCCCTGCTCCCACAGCCACAGCTCGTAGTCGAAACCATGCGGGTTGCGCGCACCATGGGGGGCATTCAGCCGCACCGTCAGGCGCCAGCGCTCGCCGGCCCGCAATGCAGGCGCCGGCGGACCCCCACCACCCCAGCCCCCGGCATGCCAAGAAAGGTCCACCAGCGGCGGCAGCGCAACCGCGCGTCCCTCGCGCTGCGCGGCCTCGACCGCCAGCCGCAGGCGCCAGCCCCCTTCGCGCGGCTGCGGCATGCTCGCCACCACGCCAGTCACCCGCAGCTCCACCCCTTCCAACGCTGGATCCAGCGCACCCGAGAGGAAGGCCGTGGCGCGCAGCCCACACACCGCCCACAGCAACGCTCCCGCCGCCGCGGCAGCGGCC
>NZ_ALEE01000803.1 GCF_000282995.1 Melaminivora alkalimesophila | reverse complement strand
CAGCGGCCGCTGCCCGCCAGCCCTGGCCCCCGCGGCGCGCCGCGCCGGCCCCCAGGATCCACGAAAGCCACCCCAGCGCGCAGCCGCCCAGTACGGCGTACCAGCGCCAGTCCCACAGCGCCGCCTGCTGCAACTGGACGGCGATGCCGGCGATGCCGCCGAGCAACACGGGCGTGCCCAGCCAGCGTGGCGGCGCTGCGCAGCGCGTGCTCACATGCGCAGCAGGGGTTCCCGGCCGCATCGCGCGCGCCCAACTATGTAACACTCATGCCGCTGCGCGCGCCGGGCCATCGCCCGGGCGCCCCGGCACCTGCGCCGGCCCTCGCGCGGCGCCCACCGGCGCGGCCGCGGGGCCTCCCCTGCTTTCCTGAGGATCGCCATGAGCGTTTACGACAAGCTGAAAGAACTGGACATCACCCTGCCCCCGGTGGCCGTGCCCGCGGCAGCCTACGTGCCTTACGTGCAAACCGGCAAGCTGGTTTTCCTGAGTGGTCACATCGCCCGCCGCGATGGCAAGCCATGGGTGGGGCAATTCGGCCGTGACATCACGACCGAGGAGGGCAAGGCCGCCGCCCGCGCCGTGGCCATCGACCTGCTGGCCACCCTGCATGCCGCCACCGGCGGCGACCTGAACCGTGTCCAGCGCATCGTCAAGCTGATGAGCCTGGTCAACTCAACGGGCGACTTCACCGAGCAGCACTTGGTCACCAACGGCGCCAGCGAGCTGATGGGCCAGGTCTTCGGCGACGCCGGCCAACACGCGCGCAGCGCTTTCGGCGTGGCGCAGATCCCCATGGGCGCCTGCGTGGAGATCGAGCTGATCGCCGAACTCGCTTGAGCACGCGCCGCCGCTGCGGCCCCAGGAGCGCAAAAAGGGGCCCCGGGCCCCTCTCTTCCTGGTCCGCACCCGTGCGGCCTCAGAAACTCTCCCACTCATCGTCCGCGGCGGCCGGCG
>NZ_ALEE01000802.1 GCF_000282995.1 Melaminivora alkalimesophila | reverse complement strand
GGCGCGCCGGTGCGATGCGGGGGGCGGGAGACGCGGACGCCCCTGCAGACCCGAACGCAGGCGTGGACTGCCTCCCTGGCACGGCCAGCCGCGCCGCCGGGGCGGGCGCCGCAGGGGCGGTCCGCACGGCCGCCGCCATCGGGACACGCGCCCCAGACGCCGCGCCCGGGGCGGCGGCCGCCCCCTCCACCTGAAACATCGCGACCACCTGCGACAGGTGCGCCGCCTGGTCGCGCAGGCTCTGCGCCGCTGCGGCGCTCTGCTCTACCAGCGCCGCGTTCTGCTGCGTCATCTGGTCGAGCTGGCCCACGGCCTGGTTGACCTCGCCGACCCCGGCGCTCTGCTCCGCCGCCGCCGCCGTCACTTCGCCGATCATGTCCGCCACGCGCTGCACGCTGGTGACGATCTCCTGCATGGTGCCGCCTGCCTGCTGCACCAGCCGCGAGCCATCCTCCACCCGGCCGACCGAGCCGCTGATCAGCTGGTTGATCTCGCGCGCCGCCTCCGCCGAGCGCCCAGCCAGCGCCCGCACCTCGCCGGCCACCACGGCAAAGCCCCGGCCCTGCTCGCCGGCGCGTGCGGCCTCCACGGCCGCATTCAGCGCCAGGATGTTGGTCTGGAAGGCGATCGAGTCGATCACCTGGATGATGTCGGCGATGCGGCGGCTGCTGTCCTGGATGTCGTTCATCGCCGTCACCACATCCGCCACCACGGCGCCCCCGCGCTGCGCCACATCGCGCGCGTTGCCCGCCAGCTGGCTCGCCTGCGAGGCGCTTGCGGCACTCTGCGCGAGGGTGCTGGCGAACTCCTCCATGGCGGCCGCCGTCTCCTGCAGGCTGCTGGAGGTGCTCTCCGTGCGTGCCGACAGATCCTGGTTGCCTGCGGCGATCTCGGCGCTCGCCACGGCGATGCTGTCGGTGCTCTGGCGCACCTGCTGCACCGTGCGCGCCAGGGCGGCGCGCATCGCCTCCAGCGAGGCCAGCAATTCGCCAAACTCGTCGCGGCGCGCGGCGCCGGCGTCGCCCTGTGCGCGCAGGTCGCCCCCGGCAATGCGCGCCGCGACGGCGTTCGCCTGGGCGAGCGGGCGCTGGATGCTGCGGATCAGGAAATGCGCCCCGACGACGATCCCGAGCACCAGCAGCGCCACCACCACGCCCGCCAGCTTCACCGTCATCATGCGCTGCTCGGCCATTTCCCGGTGGCGCTGGCTGGCGTCCTGCTCGAACAGCTCGACCAGCTTGCGCAGGGCGCCCACATAGGCCGCCACGGCGGGCGTGAGCCGTTCGCGCGCCATGCGTGCGGCGCCGTCGTAGTCGCTCTCGTCGCGCAGCTTGCGCGCCTGCGTGCGCAGCTCCACCATGGCGCTGCGGGCCTCGGCGACGCGGTTCATCTGCGCGCGCTCGGCGTCGGACAGGGCCATGGCCTCGAGGTCTCTTTGCATCTCCGAGATGCGCTGGCTGGTCGCCGCCAGGTCGTCCTGGAAAACCTGCTCGACCGCCTGCTCGCTGCTGAGCACCAGCGCCAGGGTGCGCGCGGCGTTCAGCTCGGTCAGGGCCAGCCAGCGGCCCGCGAGTTGCTGGCGCTGGGCGATCTCTGCAGTGGTGGCGTCGAACACCGCCTGGGTGCTGGCCGAGCGGTAGGCCGAGCCGCCCACCACCGCGGCCAACGCCAGCACGATGACCAGCACCGACATCCAGAGCTTGTGGGACAGGCGCATGCCCTTCATGGAAAACGCTCCTTGCGTGGAAAAACCAAGTGAACCGCGCGAAATGCTAACAAAAGCAACAAGGCGCCCGGGCGACCCGCGCACCTCACTCCACGCGCCGCAGGCGTTCCACCTTGAACCCCAGATCCGCCGCCTTGCCCCTGCGGCCGCGGGCGGCGCGGGCATGGTTGAGCGAGCGGATCTCCAGCTGCTCCTCGCGCGCCCGGCCGCCGCGGCCCGTGCCCTCGAAACGCACGCTGCGCGTGTACGCCGCCGCCCCGGCCAGCTGATCGCCGCCTTCCAGATCGATCAGCATCAACCCGCGCCCGCCCTTCTCCATGAAGCGCATCTCGCCGATCTCGAAGGTCAGGATGCGCCCGCCCACCGAGGCACAGCACACGTGCGTGGCGGGCGC
>NZ_ALEE01000801.1 GCF_000282995.1 Melaminivora alkalimesophila | reverse complement strand
GGGGGGGGGGGGAGCGGCTGGCTGGCGCTGCTGCCCGCGGCATGCGATGGCGCACACAGGGTCTCTCCCTCGGCCAGGCTGACGAACGCCTTGCCGCCGCGGTTGCGCCCCGTCATGTGCTCGACCGACGAGAGGAAGCCGTAGCCGCCCGAGCCCGCCAGCACCAGCGTCGCCTCGGGCGGGCCGGCGAAGTAGTGCACGGGCTGTGTGCCCGGCTCCAGCTCGATCAGCGTCGTGATCGGCTGGCCATCGCCGCGCCCGCCGGGCAGCTGCGCCACGGCGACCGAATACACCCGCCCGTTGCTGCCGAAGACCAGCAGCGTGTCCACCGTCCGGCACTCGAAGGTGCCGTACAGGGCGTCGCCGGCCTTGAAGGACAGGCTCGCCAGCTCATGCCCATGGCCCTGCCGGGCGCGCACCCAGCCCTTCTCCGAGACGATGACGGTGACCGGCTCGTCCGGCACGCGCACCTCGGCCACGGCCCGCTTCTCGGCCTGGATCAGCGTGCGGCGCTCGTCGGCGAACTGCCGGGCGTCGGCTTCGATCTCGCGCACCATCAGACGGCGCAGCGACGCGGGATTGGCGAGGATGTCCTCGAGCTTGCCCTGCTCCTCGCGCAGCGCCTGGAGCTCCTGCTCGATCTTGATGGCTTCGAGCCGCGCCAGCTGGCGCAGGCGGATCTCCAGGATGTCTTCCGCCTGCCGGTCCGACAGGTTGAAGCGCCCGATCAGGGCCGCCTTGGGCTCGTCGGACTCGCGGATGATGGCGATCACCTCGTCGATGTTCAGCAGCACGACCTGCCGGCCTTCCAGGATGTGGATGCGCTCCAGCACCTTCGTGAGGCGGTGCTGGCTGCGCCGCGCAATCGTCTGCTGGCGAAAGGCAATCCATTCCTCAAGCATCTGCCGCAGCGATTTCTGCACCGGGCGGCCGTCCAGGCCCACCATGGTCAGGTTGACGGGCGCGGAGGTCTCCAGGCTGGTGTGCGCGAGCAGCGCCGTGGTCAGCTGTTCCTTGGCGACCTTCGAGGTCTTGGGCTCGATCACCAGCCGCACCGGCGCGTCCTTGCTGGACTCGTCGCGCACGCCATCGAGCAGCGCCAGCATGCTCGCCTTGAGCTGCACCTGCTCGGGGCTGAGTGCCTTCTTGCCGGTCTTGATCTTCGGGTTGGTGAGTTCCTCGATTTCTTCGAGCACCTTCTGCGCCGAGACGTTGGGCGGCAGTTCGGTCACCACCAGTTGCCACTGGCCGCGCGCCAGTTCCTCGATCTTCCAGCGCGCGCGCACCTTCAGCGAGCCGCGCCCACTCCTGTAGGCGGCCTGGATATCCTCGGCGGCGCTGATGATCTGGCCGCCGCCTGGGTAGTCCGGCCCGGGGATCAGGGCGAACAGCGCCTCGTCGGCCAGCTTCGGGTTCTTGACCAGCGCCACGCAGGCATCCGCCACCTCGCGCAGGTTGTGGCTCGGGATCTCGGTCGCCAGCCCGACGGCGATGCCGCTCGCGCCGTTGAGCAGCGCAAACGGCAGCCGTGCCGGCAGCTGGCGCGGCTCCAGCGTCGAGCCGTCGTAGTTGGGCACGAAATCCACCGTACCCATGCCGATCTCGTCGAGCAACAGACTCGTGATGCGCGACAGGCGCGCTTCCGTGTAGCGCATGGCGGCCGCGCCGTCGCCATCGCGGCTGCCGAAGTTGCCCTGCCCATCGATCAGCGGATAGCGCTGCGAGAAATCCTGCGCCAGGCGCACCAGCGCGTCGTAGGCCGACTGGTCACCGTGCGGATGGAAACGCCCCAGCACATCGCCCACCACGCGCGCGCTCTTGACCGGCCGGGCGGCGGTGTTGCGGTTCGGGCCGCTCCAGCCCAGGCCCATCTCGCCCATGGCGTACAGGATGCGCCGCTGCACCGGCTTCATGCCGTCGCACACATCGGGCAGCGCCCGGCCCTTGACGACCGAGAGGGCGTATTCCAGGTAGGCGCGCTGGGCGTAGCTGGCAAGGGAGTCCTCCGCCGGCGATGCAGCGGTCAGATCGATCGTAGACGGGTCGTTCATGCTTCAGGAACCAGAAGCCGCCAGCGCTTGCCGAGCAAGCGCCAGCAGCCGGGACATTCAATCAAGGGATGAAAAGGCCGGGCGGGGTTCAGATGTCCACTTCCACCGCGTCGCCGTGCAGTTCCATCAACGCGCGGCGCGACGCGGCTTCGCCCTTGCCCATCAGGCGCGCCATCAGCGCCGCCGTGGCCTCGTAGCCCGCAGCGCCCAGCTGCACCGGCATCAGCCGGCGCGTGTCCGGGTTCAGCGTGGTCTCCCACAGCTGCTCGGCGTTCATCTCGCCCAGGCCCTTGAAACGGCTGATCTGGCAACGCTCGCGCGCCACGCCCTCCTTGGCGGCCTTGTCGAGGATGGCGGACAGCTCCGCCTCGTCCAGCGCATACAGCTTGGCGGTCGGCTTCCTGCCGCGCGCCGGGACGTCCACGCGGTACAGGGGCGGTCGCGCCACGTAGACGTGGCCGGCCTCGATCAGCTTCGGAAAATGCCGGAAGAACAGCGTCAGCAGCAGCACCTGGATGTGCGAGCCATCCACGTCGGCGTCCGACAGGATGCAGATCTTGCCGTAGCGCAGGCCCGACAGATCCGGCGCGTCGTTCGGCCCGTGCGGGTCGACGCCGATGGCGACCGCGATGTCGTGCACCTCGGTGTTGGCAAACAACCGGTCGCGCTCCACTTCCCAGGTGTTGAGCACCTTGCCGCGCAGCGGCAGGATGGCCTGCGTCTCCTTGTCGCGGCCCATCTTGGCGCTGCCGCCGGCACTGTCGCCCTCGACCAGGAAGACCTCGTTGTATGCCGTGTCGCGGCTCTCGCAATCGGTGAGCTTGCCGGGCAGCACGGCCACGCCCGAGCCCTTTTTCTTCTCGACCTTCTGGCCGGCCCGTTGCCGGGTCTGCGCCGCCTTGATGGCCAGTTCCGCCAGCTTCCTGCCGTAGTCCACATGCTGGTGCAGCCACAGCTCGAGCGCCGGGCGCACGAAGCTCGACACCAGCCGCACCGCGTCGCGCGAATTGAGCCGCTCCTTGATCTGGCCCTGGAACTGCGGATCCAGCACCTTGGCCGAGAGCACATAGCTGGCGCGCGCGAACACGTCCTCGGGCATCAGCTTCACGCCCTTGGGCAGGAGCCCGTGCAGCTCGATGAAGCCCTTCACCGCCTGGAACAGCCCGTCGCGCAGGCCGCTCTCGTGCGTGCCACCTGCGCTCGTCGGGATCAGGTTGACGTAGCTCTCGCGCACCGGCGCGCCTTCTTCGGTGAAGGCCACGGCCCAGGCCGCGCCCTCGCCCTCGGCGAAACTGTCGTGGCCGGCGTCGGCAAAGCCCTCGCCCTCGAACAGCGGGATGACCGGGTCGGCCGGCAGGGTCTGCACGAGGTAGTCGCGCAGCCCGCCCTTGTACTGCCAGGTCTGGGTCTCGCGCGTTTTCTCATTGAACAGCGTCACCGCCACGCCCGGCATCAGCACCGCCTTGCTGCGCAGCAGGTGCGCCAGCTCCGCCGCCGGCAGGTGCGTGGACTCGAAATACCTCGCATCCGGCCAAGCGCGCACGGTGGTGCCCTGCTTGCGCTCGCCCGGCTGCAGCGGCCGGGCCACGAGCGGCTCCACCACGTCGCCGCCGGCAAACACCAAGCGCGCCACCTGGCCCTCGCGGCGGGTCGCCACCTCCATGCGCGTGGACAGCGCGTTCGTCACCGACACGCCCACGCCGTGCAGGCCGCCGGAGAAGTTGTAGGCGCCGCCCTTGCCCTTGTCGAACTTGCCGCCGGCGTGCAGCCGCGTGAAGACCAGCTCCACCACCGGCGCGTGCTCCTCCGGGTGCAGGCCGAAGGGAATGCCGCGTCCATCGTCCTCGACGCTGACCGAGCCGTCGGCGTGCAGCGTCACGCGGATCTTCTTGCCGAAGCCCGCGAGCGCCTCGTCGGCGGCGTTGTCCAGCACCTCCTGGATGATGTGCAGCGGGTTGTCGGTGCGGGTGTACATGCCCGGGCGCTGCTTGACGGGCTCCAGGCCCTTGAGCACCCGGATCGAGCCCTCGGCATAGTCGTTGGCGTTGTTGCGAGAAGTGGTTCTGGTGGCCATGGCGGCGGATTGTAGGACCTGGGTTTGTGTACAGTATTGTCGGGCTTTCTGGCTGCCCCAGCGGGTCTCATGGGTTTTGGTTACATTGCCGCCCATGCATTCCGCCCGCACGATGTCGCGCCCGCGGCCCCTCCCCGGGATTGCGGCCCGCGACGCGGCCCGTGGCGCCCCGCCCATGGACAGCGTCCACGGCTTCGGCCTGCGG
>NZ_ALEE01000800.1 GCF_000282995.1 Melaminivora alkalimesophila | reverse complement strand
GCGGCTGCAGCCGATCACCCAGGCGACGATGGGCTGCACGCACCAGAGCTTCCCGGCGGTGCGGGCCCACCGGCGCCGGGCCTGCTTCTAGGATCGTCCATGCATTCGAGCGACACCCCGTCCGAGTGGATCGTGCGCTGGTCGCACCTGCTGCCTGCCGGCGGCGCGGTGCTGGACGTGGCCTGCGGGCGCGGCCGGCACCTGCGCTGGTTCCATGCGCGGCAGCACCCCGTCACCGGCATCGATCGCGACCCGGAGGCGGTGGCCGCGGCGGCACAGATGGGCGAGGCGATCCAGGCGGACCTCGAAGGCGCGCCCTGGCCGCTGCCCGGGCGGCAGTTCGCCGGCGTGGTGGTCACGAACTACCTGTGGCGGCCGCTGCTGCCCGCGCTGGTGGCGAGCGTCGCCCCGGGTGGCGTCCTGCTGTACGAGACCTTCGCGCACGGCAACGAAACCGTCGGCCGCCCGGCGCGCCCGGACTTCCTGCTGGCGCCCGGCGAGCTGCTCAAGGCCTGCGCGGCGCTGCGCGTGGTCGCCTACGAGGACGGCTTCCTGCCTGCGCCCGAGCGCTTCGTGCAGCGCATCGCGGCAGTGCGCCCACCCTTGCAGGTCGATGGCCCGTGGCGCCTGCCGCTCGCTCGGTAGAATGTTTCTTTTTCCGTCTTCCTGCCCCTGCCCATGACTTCCTCCAGCGCGCCCCTGAAGGGCAGCCTCGTCGCCCTTGTCACCCCGATGCACGATGACGGCAGCGTGGACTACGCCAGCCTGCGCAAGCTCATCGACTGGCACGTGCAGGAAGGCACGAACTGCCTGTGCGTGGTCGGCACGACGGGCGAGTCGCCCACGGTGGACGTCGAGGAACACTGCGAGATCATCCGCGTGGCCGTCGAGCAGGCGGCCGGGCGCGTGCCCGTCATGGCCGGCTGCGGCGCCAACTCCACGCACGAGGCGATCGAGCTGGCGCGCTTTGCCAAGGAAGTCGGCGCGAGCAGCCAGCTGCAGGTCGTGCCCTACTACAACAAGCCGACGCAGGAAGGCCTGTACCGGCACTTCCGCGCGATCGCCGAGGCCGTGGGCGAGCTGCCCATGGTGCTCTACAACGTGCCCGGCCGCTCGGTGGCGGACATGCAGCACGAGACCGTGCTGCGCCTGTCGCAGGTTCCGGGCATCGTCGGCATCAAGGAAGCCACCGGCGACATCGCGCGCGCCCAATGGCTGATCCGCGACGTGCCCGAGGGCTTCGCCATCTATTCCGGCGACGACCCCACGGCGGTCGCGCTGATGCTGTGCGGCGGCCACGGCAACATCAGCGTAACGGCCAACGTGGCGCCGCGCCTGATGCGCGAGCTGTGCGCCGCGGCCCTGGCGGGCGATGCGCGCCGCGCCATGGAGATCCAGTTCCGCCTGATGCCGCTGCACCGGCACCTGTTCGTCGAGGCCAACCCCATTCCGGTGAAGTGGGCCATGGGCCGCCTGGGCCTGTGCGGCAGCGCCATGCGCCTGCCCATGACCCCCCTGTCGCAAGCCAACGAGGCCGTGGTGGAAGGCGCCCTGCGCGCCGCAGGGCTGTTGGCCTGAGCGCCTGCCCCCGTTTTCCCCTCCCCGCCGCCTGTCCAACGAGGAAACCCGCGTGAACCCCAGCATCCGCATCGGCCTGATCGGCCTGGCCCTGAGCGTGTCGGCCTGCTCCGTCCTGGAGAGCGACAAGATCGACTACAAGAGCGCCACCAAGGGAGCCACGCTGGAGGTCCCGCCCGACCTGACGCAGCTCTCGCGCGACTCGCGCTACACCGTCCCTGGGGGCGTGGTCTCGGCCGCCGCCTACGAGGCCGGCCAGGCCCAGCAGCCGAGCACCGCCGGCACCGCGCCGGTGAAGGTGGGCGACGTGCGCATCGAGCGCGACGGCAACCAGCGCTGGCTGGTGGTCGACCGGCCGGCGGACGAGCTGTGGGAGCCAGTGCGCGACTTCTGGCTGGACAACGGCTTCGTCTACAGCACGGAGCAGCGCGACCTGGGCGTGCTGGAGACGGACTGGGCGGAAAACCGCGCCAAGCTGCCCCAGGACATCATCCGCCAGACCATCGGCCGGGTCTTCGATTCGCTCTACTCCACCGGCGAGCGCGACAAGTTCCGCACGCGCCTGGAGCGCCGCCCCGACGGCGGCACCGACATCTACGTCACGCACCGCGGCATGGTCGAGGTCTATGCTTCCACCCAGAAGGACCAGACCGTGTGGCAGCCCCGCGCGGCCGACCCGGAGCTGGAGGCCGAATTCCTGCGCCGCCTGATGGTGCGGCTGGGCGTGAGCGAGGAGCAGTCGAAGGCTGCCACCGCCAGTGCCGTGCCGCATGCGCCGGCCGCGCGCATTGCCAGCGTCGGTGGCGCCCCGGTGGTGCAGCTGGACGAGCCCTTCGACCGCGCCTGGCGCCGCGTCGGCGTCTCGCTGGACCGCACCGGCTTCACCGTCGAGGACCGCGACCGCAGCCAGGGGCTGTACTTCGTGCGCTACGTGGAACCCAGCCAGAGCTCCAAGGAGCCGGGCTTCCTGGGCAAGCTCTTCGGCCGCCGCAAGGACGCTGCGCCGCCGCTCAAGTACCGCATCGTGGTGCGCAGCGAGGGCGGGCTGAGCACGGTCTCGGTGCTCAACGCGACCGGCGCGCCCGAATCGTCCACCACCGCCGAGCGCATCGTGCGCGTGCTGGCGGACGACCTGAAGTAGGAAACCGCCGGGGGTGCTGCGCTTTCGCAACCTGGCCAGCGGCAGCGGCGGCAACGCCACGCTGATCGAGGCGGCAGGCAGGGGCGCGCGTACGCGCCGCCTGCTGATGGACTGCGGTCTGAGCCTGCGTCAGCTGCAGCTGCGTCTGCAGGCGGCCGGCACCTGCACGTCGGAACTCGACGCGGTCTTCATCACCCACGAGCATTCGGACCACAGGGGCTGCGTGCTGGCGCTGGCGCTGCGCGAGCGCATCCCGGTCTGGATGAGCGAGGGCACGTGGCAGGCCATGGGCGCCCCCGAATTCGACGGCCTGCTGCGCATCGCCCGCGATGGCGAGCCGATTGACCTGGGCGGCCTGGAAGCGCGGCCTTTCGCCGTGCCGCACGACGCGCGCGAGCCCTTGCACCTGCGCTGCAGCGATGGCGCCACGCACATCGGCCTGCTGACCGACCTGGGCCACGTTTCGGACCATGTGGTCGCGCAGCTGCAGGGCTGCCATGCCCTGCTGCTGGAGGCGAACCACGACCCGCAGCTGCTCGACGGTGGGCGCTACCCGGCTTTCCTCAAGCGGCGCATCGCCGGCCCGCTCGGCCACCTGCCGAACCACGCCAGCGCCGAGCTGCTGCGCGCCGTGCAGCACAGCGGGCTGCGACACGTGGTGGCGGCGCACCTGAGCGCGCACAACAACCAGCCCGGGCTGGCCCAGGCCGCCCTGGCCGGCGCGCTCGCCTGCGGGCCCCAGGACATCGTGGTCGCCGACCAGCGCGCGGGCACGCCCTGGATCGACGCCAGCCGCTGCCACTGAAAGGGATCGTGGCCCGGCGGCTGCAATGCCACCACGCCGCATGAAAAAACCCCGGCTGCCGGTGGACAGCGCGGGGCTTCTTTCGGGCAGGGACCGGCGGCCAGCCCCCTCGAGCCGCTTACTTGGACTCGGCAGGCGCAGCGGCGGCGGCTGCAGCC
>NZ_ALEE01000799.1 GCF_000282995.1 Melaminivora alkalimesophila | reverse complement strand
GGCCGCCGCATCGGCCGGGGCGCCGCCCAGGGGCTGCCAGTGCACCAGCGTCGGGCTGCCGGTCGTCAGCGTGCCGGTCTTGTCCAGCGCGATGGCGCGCAGCCCGCGCGCCGTCTCCAGCGCGCTGCCGCCCTTGATCAGGATGCCGCGCCGCGCCGCCGCGGTGAGCGCGCTGACCACCGTGACGGGCGTGGAGATGACCAGCGCGCAGGGGCAGGCGATGACCAGCAGCGCCAGCGCCTGGTAGGTGGACTGCTGCCACGTCCAGTCGAGCAGCCAGGGCGCGAGCGTGCCCAGCAGCAGGGCGGCCAGGAACACCAGGGGCGTGTACACCGCGGCGAAGCGGTCGACGAAGCGCTGCGTGGGCGCGCGGCTGGCCTGTGCCTGCTCGACGGCATGCACGATGCGCGCCAGCAGCGAGCTGGCGGGCGCGGCCGTCACTTCCATGAACAGCTCGCCATGCTGGTTCACGCTGCCGGCATACAGGGGGTCGCCGGGCTCCTTGTCCGCCAGCTGGCTCTCGCCGGTGATCGGCGCCTGGTTCACGGCGCTGGTGCCGCGCAGCACGCTGCCGTCCAGGGGCACGTGCGCGCCCGGGGCGATGCGCACCGTCGCGCCCAGCGGCACTTCGGCAGCCGCCATCCGCTGCGTGCTGCCGTCGGCCTGCACCACGTCGGCGGTCTGTGGCGCGAGATCGAGCAGGCCGCGGATCGCATTGCGCGCGCGGTCCATGGCGCCGTGCTCGATGCGCTCGGCGGCCACGTACAGCGCCATGACCATGGCGGCCTCGGGCCACTGGCCGATCAGCACCGCGCCGGTGACGGCCACGGCCATCAGGGCGTTGATCCCCAGGCGCAGCCGGAACAGGTCCTTCAGCCCCGCCCGATAGACCCCCAGGCCCGACAGGGCGATGGCCGCCACCGCCAGGGCAAGGCCCGCCGTGTCCTGCTGCAGCCAGTGGGCCACCTCGGCCCCCGTCGCCAGCACGAGGGCGGCAGCGATGCGCGGCCAGCCGGGCAGGGCGCCATGGTCGTGGTCATGGTCATGGTCATCGCCCTCGTGCCCGTGCGGATGATCGTGCGCAGGCGCGCAGCTGCCGCAGGCGGGTGCCGAGCGGGGCGGTGGTGCGGCAGTGGCGGCCGGGGTGGCGTGCAGGTGTTCTTGTGTCATGCCATGATTGGAAACCTTCAAGTCACTCCAATGTCAAGCATGAACCCACAAAGTCCGCACTACCGCATCGGGGACGCGGCGCGCCGGTCGGGCGTGTCGACGGCGAACATCCGCTACTACGAGAAGGAGGGCCTGCTCAGCAGCGGCGCGCGTGCCGAGAACCGCTACCGCCTCTACAGCGACGAGGACGTGCACCGGCTGCGCTTCGTGCGCCTGTGCCGGGCGATGGACATGTCGCTGGACGAGGTGCGCACGCTGCTGCAGCTCGATGCGCGCGGCGCCCAGCCGGGCGGCGCCGACCACGCGGCCTGCGCCACGCTGGACGAGCACCTGGAGCACGTGCGCACGCGCCTTGCGGAGCTGCGCGTGCTGGAGGCGGAGCTGCAGGCGCTGCGCGGGCGTTGCGACGGCACCGGCGGCCATTGCCACGTGATCGAAGCGCTGCACGAACGCGCCGACGCCGCCCTGGTGCCCGAGCCCGCCCCGGTGGGCCGGCGCCACGTCTGAGCGCGCACTGCGGGGCGGCGGCAGCTGCTGGCGCGGGGGCGCGCCGCTATGATCCTGCCATGCATGCCTTGGACCATGTCAGCCTGCTGCCCGAGCGCCTGTGGCGGAGTGTGCAGCGCCTGACCATCGCCTGGGGGCGCATCTTCTACCTGGGTGCGGTGGTGTGGGTGCTGGTGCTCTCGCCGTCCACCTACTCGCGCGGCATGCGCTTGCGCCTGGCGCGCCACATGTACCAGGACACGGTGCCCATCCTGCTGGGCTTCACGGCGCTGGCGGCGCTGCTGTCGGTCGTCATCACGCGCATCGTCGTGGTCACGGCCTTCAGCTACGGGCTGTCGCGCTATGCGCTGGAGATGGTCATCCGGGTGCTGGTGCTCGAGCTGATCCCGCTCACCGCGGCGCTGTTCGTCGCGATGCGCGCCACCATTCCGAACGGCACGCAGCTGGCGCTGATGCGCCAGGCAGGCCACCTCGACGCCCTGCGCCGGCGCGGCGCCGACCCGGTGCGCATGGAACTGCTGCCGCGCGTGGTCGCCGGCGTGTATGCGAGCATCACACTGGCGGCGCTGTCGTGCGTGGTGGCGCTGGTCATGGTCTACCTGAGCGTCTATGGCTTCACGCTGGCCGGGGCGCAGGTCTACACGCGCATGTTCGGCCAGGTCTTCGCGCCGCACATCACGCTGGTGTTCGCGCTCAAGACCCTGTTCTTCAGCCTGGCGATTGCATTGATTCCCATGGCCTCCGGGCTGTACGAGACGCGCTCGCCCCGCCGCGCCCAGCAACCGGGCTCGGAGCTGGGCGGGCTGGCCCGCATGTTCGCGGTGCTGCTGCTGATCGAGGTGGTCTCGCTCATGAGCAACTACTACTGAATCCCATGCCCAAGCACCCGCCCGGCCCCCCGGGCCACGATTGCACAGCCGAGCCGCTTCCGTCCCCGGGGCCGCGGGAGCCGCTGCCGGACGAGCTGCTGCGCCCGGTGGCGCACCTGCGGCTCAAGGCCGCCTTGCTCCTGTTGTTCACGCTCAGCCTGGTCGTGGGCTCGGCGCTGTACCTGATGTATGCACGCGGCGCCTTCGAGCCGAC
>NZ_ALEE01000798.1 GCF_000282995.1 Melaminivora alkalimesophila | reverse complement strand
CCTTCGAGCCGACGCAGCGGCTGGTGCTCACGACCGACGATTCTGAGGGCGTGACGGTGGGCATGGACATGAGCTTCTCGGGTTTTCCCATCGGCCGGGTGCGGCGCATCGAGCTGGCCGAGGACGGCAGCGTGCGCATCCTGATCGACGTCGCGCGCCGCGATGCGCATTGGCTGCGCACCTCCAGCGTGTTCACGCTGGTGCGCGGCATCGTCGGCGGCACAACCATCAAGGCCTACAGCGGAATGCTGGACGATCCGCCGCTGCCGGCCGGGGCGGAGCGGCCGGTGCTGCGCGGCGATGCGACGGCGGAGATCCCGCAGCTCATGGGGACGGCGCGCCAGCTGCTGGAGAACCTGAATGCCCTCACGGCGCAGGATTCGGCCCTGGGCGCCAGCCTGGGCCAGGTGCGCACGCTGACCGAGCGCATCAACGCGCCGGGCGGGCTGCTGGCCGTGCTCACGGGCGACGAGACCGAGGCGCGCAAGGTGATCGCCACGCTCGAGCGCACCAACCAGCTGCTCGCGCGGCTGGATGCGATCGCCGCCAAGGCCGAGCGGCAGGTGTTCGGCGCAGGCTCCGACCCCGGGCTGGTGCCCGAGGTACGCGCCGCGGTGCTGCAGCTCGATGGCCTGCTGGCGGATGCGCGCGCCAGTCTGGTGAAGGTGGATGCGGTGCTGGCCGAGGCCCAGGCGGTGGGGGCGAATGCGCGCGAGGCGAGCACCGACCTCGGGGCGTTGCGCGCCGAGGTCGAGGCCAGCCTGCGCAAGGTGGAAGGGCTGGTCAACGAGATCAACCGCAAGTGGCCCTTTGCACGCGACAAGGAGTTGAAGCTGCCGTGAAAGCCCGTGGTTCCCGATCTTTGGCCAGCGCCGCGCTGGTGCTGCTGGCTGCGCTGGCCCTGGCAGCTTGTGCGGCCCGGCCTGCGCCGCCCGAATGGAAGATGAACGCCCACGACGCGGCCGAGCGCGCCACGCGCGCCTGGCTGTCGGGCGACGGCCGCGTGGCCGGCCAGGAATGGAAGCGCGCGCGCGCCGAGGTGGCGCGCACCGGCAACCCGGCCCTGCTGGCGCGACTGGAGCTGATGCGCTGCGCGGCGCTGCTGGCCAGCCTGGACATGGAAGGCAGCGCGTGCCCGGCCTTCGAGGCGCTGCGCGTGGATGCGGAGCCGGCCGAGCGGGCCTATGCGGCCTACCTCGCGGGGCGGCTGCCCGATGCGGGCGGGGTGGAGCTGCTGCCGGCGGCGCAGCGTGCGGCCGCGACCGATCCGCGGGCCATCGCGGCGATCGGCGATCCGCTGGCCCGGCTGGTCGCCGCGGGCGCGGCGCTGCAGGCGGGAACGGCAACGCCCGGGACGCTGGAACTGGCCACCGAGACGGCCTCCCGCGAAGGCTGGCGCCGTCCGTTGCTGGCGTGGCTGCTGCTTCGCATCGAGCGCGCCGAGGCCGTGGGGGATGGCGCCACGGCCGGGGCACTGCGTCGGCGCGTGGCGGTGGTGGAGGCGGGCGGCGCGCCCCCCGCCGGGGCGGACACGCCGGGGCGCTGAAGGGTCGTCAGCGCCGCAGTTTGGTCGCCACCTCGACCAGGCGCCGGGCCTGGTGGCCGATGGCGGCCTTGGCGTCGTCGTCGAATTCGGCGCCCTGGGTGTGGGTGTAGCCGTAGGGATTGCCGCCTGTCTTGAAGATGACGGGGTCGGTGTAGCCCGGCGCAACCACGATGGCGCCCCAGTGCATGGCCGTGACATAGAAGGACAGCAGTGTCGTTTCCTGTCCGCCATGTGCGTTCTGTGCGGAGGTCATGGCGGAGATCGCCTTGTTGGCCAGTCCGCCCTTGGACCACGTGCCGCCGAGCGTGTCGATGAAGGCGCGCATCTGGCTGGCCATGACGCCAAAGCGCGTCGGGGCCGAGACCAGGTAGGCATCCGCCCATTCCATGTCCTGCGCGCTGGCGGTGGGAATGTCGGCGGTCTTGTCCTGCTGGGCCTTCCAGGCTTCCTGGCCATCGACGACTTCCTGCGGCGCGGTCTCCGCGACCTTCAGCAGCCGCACCTCGGCACCCGCCTGGCGGGCGGCTTCGGCGGCGATCTGCGCCATCTGGTGGGTGGTGCCGTAGGTCGAGTAGTAGATGATGGCCAGCTTGACGCTCATGGTGTGCTCCTGTGGGATGGCAGGGGAGAGGGCGGTAGAGGGATCCGATGCTAGGAAGAAAAGTGCGGCCCGTCTGTCGGCCAAACCCCTGTACCGCGCGCCGCAGCGCGTGGCGAACGGACCGGCGACGGGCCCGGGTTGCGCGGAGGGCCGTAGGCTGGCTTCAATCCAGCAGCTCGGCCGGCAGCAGCTGCTCGATCGCCTTGTGCACCTGCGAATCCGCCACCTGCACGGACTGGTGGCGCAGCAGGGTCGTGACGCTGGCAGCAAGCGCCAGCAACACGGTCAGCACGAAGGCTGCCAGAGCGGGGGTGGGGATGCGCGACGGGCGTTTCATGGTGGCGACCTCCGGGCTGGGGACGCGGGGCAGGGACAGTGGGGTCATTGGAGCCGCTGGCACCCTGTGGCGTCTGTCGGACAAGCGCCGATGCCGGGGCAGGCGCCCCGCGCAAGAGGTTCAGCCCGGTGCCAGCCGGCGTGCCAGTGCCAGGGCCGTGAGCGCCTGGCCGACAGGCCAGCCATCCGCCGCGGCGCCGTGCTGCCAGCAGGCGGCGGTGGCCGCCTCCAGGGCGGCCTGCGGCGGGGCGGCCCGC
>NZ_ALEE01000797.1 GCF_000282995.1 Melaminivora alkalimesophila | reverse complement strand
GGGGCGGCCCGCGCGGCCGCCAGCCGAGCGCCGATGAGGCCGGCCAGGATGTCGCCGGTGCCCGGGCTCGCCAGGCGCGCATTGCCGGTCGGGTTGAGCCGCGGCACACCGTCCGGCGCGGCGATGATGCTGCCCGAACCCTTGAGCACCACGGTGCACCCCGAGCGGGCCGCCAGCTCGGCCGCAGCGCCCAGGCGGTCGGCTTGCACGGCGGCGCTGGAGGTCTTCAGCAGGCGCGCCGCCTCCAGCGGGTGGGGCGTGAGCACGGTGGCGGCGCCGCCCTGCC
>NZ_ALEE01000796.1 GCF_000282995.1 Melaminivora alkalimesophila | reverse complement strand
CGCCGCCCTGCCGGTGGCGGCGGAGCAGGAGGGCAGCCAGGGCCGGATCGGCGGCGATGGCATTGAGCGCGTCCGCATCCAGCACCAGGCGCGGCGCACGGTCGAGCAGCTGTGCCATCAGGGGCGCGATGGCCACGCCGCCGCCACAGCCCGCCACCACGGTGAGCTCGTCCAGGGCCAGCGCCTCGAAGCGGCGCGGCATGAGTTCCGGCTGGGCCGACAACATGGCGGCGGTGGCGGCCTCGCTCTCGTCCAGCAGACTCAGCCACACGCGGCCGGCCCCGGCGTGCAGCGCGGCGCTTGCGGCCAGCAGTGCAGCGCCACCCATCCCCATGCCGCGCAGGGACAACCCTTCTCCGCCGACCACCGCCACGTCGCCGAAGCTGCCCTTGTGGCTTGCGTGGGGCCTGGAAGCGGGGGTGGGCGCGCCGCTGAGCCATGCGACCGGGGCGACGGCGTGTGCTGCCGCATCGGCCTGCAGCGGGTCGAGCCACACCTGCCCGGCGGCGTCGCGTCCGTGGGCGGTGAACAACCCGGGTTTGAGGGTCAGCAGGGCGAGGGTGTGGCGCGGGCCCGGCGCGCTGCCGTGGCCGGGGGCCAGCCCCGGCGCGTACTGACCGGTGTCGGCCAGCAGGCCGGAAGGCAGGTCCACGCAGAGCACCCCGGCCGGGCTGTCCTGCAGCTGCGACAGCCAGCCGCGCAACGCGGCCTCGGGCGCGGCGCCGCGCGGTTCGGGCGAGAGGCCCAGGCCGAGCAGCGCGTCGATGGCCAGGTCCTGGGCCTGCAATGGTGGCGGGACGTCCGTGAACCGCACCCCCGCCTGGCGTGCCCGTTCCCAGGAGCGCACCGCATCCGCAGGCAGCCGGCCGGGATCCCCGGGCAGCAGGCTGGCCACCACCGGCAACCCGTGGGCGTGCAGGAGCGCCGCGGCTTCCAGCCCGTCGCCGCCATTGTTGCCCCGGCCGCAGGCAACCCAGATGGTGCGCGCATGCGGGGCCAGCGCGCGCGCCAGGCGCGCCACGGCCGCGCCGGCCCGCTGCATCAGGGTGTGCGGGGCGAGCTGGGCGGCAGCGGCCCGTTCGAGCTGGCGCGTGGCGGCGCTGCTGTAGAGCGGCAGGGGCTGGGCGGGGTCGACGCGCTGCATGGATCCATTGTGGGCCGCCGGGCAGCGGGCGCCTAGAAGCGCTGCAGGGAAAAGTGCTGGAGATCCACGGCGGGGGTGCGCCTGGCCACCAGGTCGGCGAGGGCGCG
>NZ_ALEE01000795.1 GCF_000282995.1 Melaminivora alkalimesophila | reverse complement strand
CGAGGGCGCGCGCGCTGCCGCAGGCCTGGGCCCAGCCGCTCGCGCCGTGTCCCGTGTTGAGCCACAGGCCCGGCAGCGGGCCGGCGCCGATCACCGGCGCGCCGTCGGGCAGGGTCGGCCGCGCGCCGCGCCAGACCTGCACCTGCGGCGAGGAGGTCAGCACCCCGCCGGGGAACCAGCCCGACAGGGCGAGGTAGAGCGTGCGCAGCGTGGGCGCATGGTGGGTGCCTCCGGCGTGGCCCAGCTCCGCGCCGCCGGAGACGCGCACCCGCTGGCCCTGGCGCGCGATGGTGATGCGGTGCTGGGGGTCGATGAAGGTGCCTTGGGGGGCGTGCACATCCTCGCGCACCGGGGCGCTGACCGAGTATCCATGCAGCGATGCCAGCGGCAGGCGCAGCCCGAGCGGGCGCAGCAGTCCGGCGCTCGCCTCGCCGGCGCAGAGCACCACGGCGTCGAAGGCCTCGGGCGCCGGCTGGCCGGCGAGCTGCACGCCGGTGGGAGAGGTGTGCAGCCGCTCGACCCGGACGTTGAACACGAAACGCGCGCCGCGCTCCTGGGCTGCCTGGCGCAGCAGCTGGGCGAACAGGCGGCAGTTGCCGGCCTCGCCGTCGCTGGCGTGCAGGGCGCCCGCCAGCGGCACGTCGGCGGCCAGGCCAGGCTCGATCAGGCGCGCAGTCTCGGCGTCCACCTCGCGCACCGCGATGCCACAGGCCTGGAGCACGTCCATGGCCGGCTGGACGAGCTGCCGGTCGGCCAGGGTGCGAAGGGGCAGCAGCGCCCCCCGGCTGGTCTCGATGTCGGCGCCGAGCCCGGCGGCCAGTTCCCGCGTGCGCGCCTGGCTGTAGCGGCCCAGGTGCGCCAGGGCCGCAAGGCGCTCGGGGTGGCCCGGCTGGCGTCCGGCGCGCAGCCAGCGCCACAGCCAGCCCAGGCCGGCCGACCCGGCGCCCCGTACCAGTCGCAGGGTGGCGCGGTGGCCGAGCATCTGGCGCGCCAGCGGTCCGCCGATGCCCGGCGCGGCCCAAGGGATCAACAGGCTGGGCGCCAGCATGCCGGTGTTGGCGAAGCTGGAATGCTCCGCGGCGGAGGCGCGCTGCTCCAGCACGACGACCTCGTGGCCGTCGCTGCTGAGCTCGAACGCGGTGGCGGCGCCGATGATGCCGGCGCCGACGATGGCAATGCGCATGGTCTGAAGGTGCAGTCGTTGGTGGCTGAGGGCTGCCCGGCTCCACCGGGCAGGGCCACCGGTCGGGGCAGCCGGGCGGCCCGCCTGCGCGGTGCCGGGCCACGGGCCATGGTAGAATCCCTGGGTTTTGCCAAGTGCAGGCCTGTCCTCGTTCGAGGGCAGCGTGCAGGGCGAGACCAATAGCGAACCAGCCCTCTCGAGGTGTTGCGCCGCGGCCCTTTGGACATCGATGGTGATGCACGGCCGGGCGCAATTGTTGGGGCTGGATTTTAGACCCAACCTTTGGAGCAGACCCCCATGTCCGTGACCATGCGCGAAATGCTGGAAGCCGGCGTCCACTTCGGCCACCAGACCCGTTTCTGGGACCCCAAGATGGCCCCCTACATCTTCGGCTCCCGCAACAAGATCCACATCATCAACCTGGAAAAGACGCTGCCGATGTTCCAGGAGGCGCAGAAGTACGCGCGCCAGCTGGCTGCCAACCGCGGCACCATCCTGATGGTCGGCACCAAGCGCCAGGCGCGCGAGCTGGTGGCCGAGCAGGCGCAGCGCGCGGGCATGCCCTACGTCGACCAGCGCTGGCTGGGCGGCATGCTGACCAACTTCAAGACCGTCAAGACCTCCATCAAGCGCCTCAAGGACATGAAGGCCCAGCAGGAAGCCGGCCTGGAGTCCATGAGCAAGAAGGAGCAGCTGATGTTCACCCGCGAGCTCGAGAAGCTCGAGAAGGACATCGGCGGCATCCAGGACATGAACGCCCTGCCCGACGCCATCTTCGTGATCGACGTGGGCTTCCACAAGATCGCCGTGGCCGAGGCCAAGAAGCTGGGCATCCCGCTGATCGGCGTGGTGGACTCCAACCACTCGCCCGAGGGCATCGACTACGTCATCCCCGGCAACGACGACTCGGCCAAGGCCGTGGCGCTGTACGCCCGCGGCATTGCCGACGCCATCGTGGAAGGCCGTGAGAACGCCGTGAACGATGTGGTCAAGGCGGTGGCCGGCGAAGGCGAGGACGAGTTCGTCGAGGTGGAAGAGTCCGCCTGACCAGTCCGGTAGCCCGACCGCCCGGCCCGAGCGTTGCGCGGGCGCGGGCCCACGAGAAAAGCGGGGCCCATCGAGCGCCCCCTTTTTTTATCCTGTTGTGACGAATTGAACCGATACGGAGAACATTGAAATGGCTGCTATTACCGCAAGCATGGTCGGAGAGCTGCGCGCCAAGACCGACGCGCCCATGATGGAGTGCAAGAAGGCCCTGACCGAAGCCGGTGGCGACATGGCCAAGGCCGAGGAGATCCTGCGCGTCAAGCTGGGCACCAAGGCCGGCAAGGCCGCGTCCCGCGTGACGGCCGAGGGCGTGATCGCCGCGTCCATCGAGGGCAGCAAGGGCGCCATGATCGAAGTCAACAGCGAGACCGACTTCGTCTCCAAGAACGACAGCTTCATCGCCATGGCCAACGCCGCCGCCAAGCTGGTGGCCGAGCACAACCCGGCCGACATCGAGGCCCTGGGCCAGCTTCCCTACGAGCAGGACGGCTTCGGCCCCACGCTGGAAGATGTGCGCAAGGGCCTGATCGGCAAGATCGGCGAGAACATGTCCTTCCGCCGCTTCAAGCACTTCGAGGGCACGCAGCTCGCTTCCTACCTGCACGGCTCGCGCATCGGCGTGGTCGTGGAGTACGAGGGCGATGCCGCGGCCGCCAAGGACGTGGCGATGCACGTGGCCGCCATGAAGCCCGTGGCGCTCACCGCCGGTGAGGTGCCGGCCGAGCTGATCGAGAAGGAGCGCAGCGTCGCTACCGCCAAGGCCGCCGAGTCGGGCAAGCCTGCCGACATCGTCGCCAAGATGGTGGAAGGCTCGGTGCAGAAGTACCTCAAGGAAGTCTCGCTGGCCGACCAGGTCTTCGTGAAGGCCGCCGATGGCAAGCAGACCGTCGGCCAGATGCTCAAGGAGAAGAACACCACCGTGAAGGGCTTCACGCTGTACGTGGTGGGCGAGGGCATCGAGAAGAAGACCGACGATTTCGCCGCCGAGGTGGCTGCGCAGGTCGCCGCCGCCAAGACCGGCGCCTGATCGCGCCTGCCGCCCGCCGCCATCCACCCTTTTCCCATCCCCAGCCCGACGGAGAACCCCATGAACGCCCCCCAGCCAGTCTACAAGCGCATCCTGCTCAAGCTGTCGGGCGAGGCGCTCATGGGCGATGACGCCTTCGGCATCAACCGCACGACCATCGAGCGCATGGTCACGGACATCGCTGAGGTCGTGCGGCTGGGTGTGGAGGTGGCGGTGGTGATCGGCGGCGGCAACATCTTCCGCGGTGTCGCCGGTGGCGCCGAAGGCATGGACCGCGCCACCGCCGACTACATGGGCATGCTGGCGACGGTGATGAACTCGCTGGCGCTGGCCGATGCCATGGACCGCCAGGGGCTGACGGCGCGCGTGATGTCCGCCATCGACATCCAGCAGGTGGTCGAGCCCTACGTGCGCCCGAAGGCGCTGCAGTACCTGGAGGAGGGCAAGGTGATCGTGTTTGCCGCCGGCACCGGCAACCCCTTCTTCACCACCGACACGGCCGCGGCCCTGCGCGGCGCCGAGATCGGCGCGCAGCTGGTGCTCAAGGCCACCAAGGTCGATGGGGTCTACACGGCCGACCCGGTCAAGGACCCGACGGCCACGCGCTACACCCAGCTGAGCTTCGACGAGGCCATGGTGCGCAACCTGGGCATCATGGACGCGACCGCCTTTGCCCTGTGCCGCGACCAGAAGCTGCCGATCCGCGTGTTCTCCATCAACAAGCCCGGCGCACTCAGGCGCGTGGTGGTGGGCGAGGACGAGGGCACGCTGGTGTACGCTTGACGGCTTTGCCCGCCAGCGCCGCCCAGGCGCTGCGCCTTCCGTCGATTGCTCCCCTTGCGAGAGGAAACGCCATGACCATTGCCGAGATCAAGAAAAACACCGAGGCCAAGATGGAGCAGTCCATCGGCGCCCTGAAGAACAACCTGTCGCGCATCCGCACCGGGCGCGCCAATCCCCAGCTGCTCGACGCGATCCACGTCGAGTACTACGGCTCCATGGTGCCGCTGTCGCAGGTGGCGAACGTGTCGTTGCTGGACGCGCGCACCATCAGCGTGCAGCCCTGGGAAAAGAACATGTCGGCCAAGATCGAGAAGGCCATCCGCGAAAGCGAGCTGGGCCTGAATCCGGCCTCCATGGGCGAGCTGATCCGCGTGCCCATGCCGCCCATGAGCGAGGAGCGCCGCAAGGAGATGACCAAGCTGGCGCGCAGCGAGGGCGAGGCCGCCAAGGTGGCGGTGCGCAACCTGCGCCGTGACGCCAACGAGGGCGTCAAGAAGCTGGTCAAAGACAAGCTGGCTTCCGAGGACGACCAGAAGCGCTCCGAGGCCGATATCCAGAAGATCACCGACCGGTTCATCGCCGAGATCGACGCCCTGGTCGCTGCCAAGGAGCAGGACATCATGGCGATCTGAGCGGGGCGTTGCCCGATCCTGCGCCACTGCCTGCTTCTGTCATGCCCTCTGCACCGCCTCCTGGGATCGTCCCGCACCACGTCGCCATCGTCATGGACGGCAATGGCCGCTGGGCACGCCAGCGCCTGCTGCCGCGCCTGGCCGGCCACAGCCAGGGGGTGGAGTCGCTGCGCCGCTGCGTGCGCGCCTGTGTGGCAAGGGGGGTGCGCGCGCTCACGGTGTTCGCCTTCTCCTCGGAGAACTGGGGCCGTCCGGCCGAAGAGGTCTCGGGCCTGATGGGCCTGCTGGCCAAGGCGCTGGCGCGCGAGGTGCCCGAGCTGAGCCGCGACGGCGTGTGCGTGCGTTTCGTCGGCGACCGCGAGGGCCTGTCGGAGTCGGTGCGCAACGGCCTGGCGCAGGCCGAGCGCGCCACGCAGGGCAACTCCCGCCTGGTGCTCAGCGTGTGCTTTAACTACGGCGGGCGCTGGGACATTGCCCAGGCCGCGGCGGCCCTGGCGGCGCGGGGCGAGCCCATCACCGAGTCCGCGCTGTGCGGTGCGCTCGCCCTGGCGCACGTGCCCGATCCGGACCTCGTGATCCGCACCGGCGGCGAGAAGCGCCTGAGCAATTTCCTGCTCTGGCAGGCCGCCTACAGCGAGCTGTTCTTCAGCGACTTGCTGTGGCCCGACTTCGACGAGGCGGCGCTCGATGCGGCGCTGGACTGGTACGCCGGGCGCGAGCGCCGCTTCGGGCGCACGTCCGAGCAGGTTCGGGCGGGCCTTGAACCCGAGCCGCTGCGGGCCTGAGGCCGGCGGCCGTTCCCCGTACACTGGCGCGCACAGGAGGGCTCTGGATGCTCAAGCAACGTGTCATCACAGCCGTGGTCCTGCTGGCCATCCTGTTGCCGGCACTGTTCTATCCTGCACCTGGCCCGTTCATCGCCATCGCGCTTGCCATGATGGGCGCGGGCGCCTGGGAGTGGGGCCGGCTCAATGGCCTGGGCCACGGGGCGGCGCTGGCCCTGGGCGCGGCCTGTGTGTTGCTGTGCGGCGCCGCCTGGGCGGCCGGGCTGCCCGCACGGTCACTGCCATGGGTGTGGGCGGCCGCCGGGGCGCTGTGGGTGCTGGGCGGGGCGGGGCTGCTGCGCGCGGGGGTGGCCGGCTGGCCGCGCCTGCCGCGTGCGCTGCGCCTTGCCGGCGGCGTGGCGGTGCTGTGGCTGGCGTGGCTTGCCATCGCCCAGGCACGCGTCGCCGGCATCAACTTCCTGCTGTCCATCCTGGTGCTGGTGTGGGTGGCAGACACCTTCGCCTATTTCAGCGGCCGCGCCTTCGGCCTGCGCCTCACGCGCAACAAGCTCGCTCCCTCCATCAGCCCCGGCAAGAGCTGGGAGGGCGTGTGGGGCGGCATGGCGGGCGTGCTGGCGCTGGCGTTGTTCTGGGTCTGGCTCGACGGCAGCCGCGGCGCCGG
>NZ_ALEE01000794.1 GCF_000282995.1 Melaminivora alkalimesophila | reverse complement strand
CGCGGCGCCGGCGTGCGGAGCCTCTACACGCTGCTGGCCGGGCGCGGCTGGTGGCTGCTGGTGCTCGGGGCCATGTTCCTTGCCGCCATGAGCGTGGTTGGCGACCTGGTGGAGTCGCTCGTCAAGCGCAGCGCAGGCGCCAAGGACTCCAGCCGCCTGCTGCCGGGCCACGGGGGCGTGCTCGATCGCATCGACGCGCTGCTGCCCACGCTGCCGCTGGCGCTGATGCTCTCTTCCTTCGCGCAGGCATGAAACAACGCATCACGGTGCTCGGCTCCTCGGGCTCCATCGGCAAGAACACCCTGGACGTCGTGGCGCGCCATCCGGACCGCTACGAGGTCTTCGCGCTGAGCGCGGCCACCCAGGTGGAGCTGTTGCTGGCGCAGTGCGCCGCCTTCCGGCCGCGCTACGCCGTCATGGCCAGCCCCCCGCACGCGCGCGAACTGGCCGGACGGCTGCGCGAGGCGGGCCTTTCCACCGAGGTGTTGCAGCAGCCCGATGCATTGCAGGCCATCGCCTCCCACCCGGAGGCGGACGTGGTGATGGGTGCCATCGTCGGCGCGGCGGGGCTGGCGCCGTGCCTGGCGGCGGCGCGCGCCGGCAAGCGCCTGCTGCTGGCCAACAAGGAAGCGCTGGTGGTCGGCGGCGAGGTCTTCATGCGCGCCGTCAGGGAGGGTGGGGCGACGCTGCTGCCCATCGACAGCGAGCATTCCGCCATCTTCCAGAGCCTGCCTGAAGATCCGGCCTGCTGGCCGCGGCGGGTGCAGCACGTGCTGCTCACCGCCTCGGGCGGCCCGTTTCGCACGCGCGATCCGGCCACGCTGCAGGACGTGACGCCCGAGGAGGCCTGTGCCCACCCGAACTTCTCCATGGGCCGCAAGATCTCCATCGACTCCGCGACCATGATGAACAAGGCGCTGGAGGTCATCGAGGCGCGCTGGCTGTTCGATCTGGCGCCCGAGAGAATCAAGGTCGTGATCCATCCACAGCAGATCATCCACTCGATGGTGCAGTTCGTGGACTCGTCCATCATCGCGCAGCTGGGCACGCCCGACATGCGCGTGCCGATCGCCTGCGGCCTGGCCTGGCCGGAGCGCGTGGCCAGCGGCGCCGAGACGCTGGACTTCACGCGGTTGGCGGCGCTGACTTTCGAGGAGGCGGACGAGCGGCGCTTTCCCGGCCTGCACCTGTCGTGGCAGGCGCTGCGCGCCGCGCCCGGCACGACGGCCGTGCTGAACGCCGCCAACGAAGTGGCGGTGGCGGCGTTCCTCGATGGCCGCATCCGTTTCGACCAGATCCATGCGCTGAATCTTGCAACTTTGGAGGCGGTCGTGCCCTCCAAGCCCGATTGCCTGCAATCGCTGCTGGCGCTCGATGCCGAGACGCGGAGCGTGGCCGAAGGCTTGGTGGAGCGCCTCTTCGCCCTGCATTGACCCCGATCCGCGACCGCCGGCTCCCGCGCAGGGCAGCCGGAGAGTTCCTGCCACCATGCTCTTGACCCTCGTTGCCTTCATCGTTGCGCTCGGCCTGCTGATCGCCGTACACGAGTACGGCCACTATCGCGTGGCCGTCGCCTGCGGCGTGAAGGTGCTGCGGTTTTCCGTTGGCTTCGGCAAGCCGCTGCTGCGCTGGCAGCCCCAGGGCTCGCCCACCGAATTCGTCATCGGCGCCTTCCCGTTGGGCGGCTACGTGCGCATGCTCGACGAGCGCGAGGCGCCGGTGGCCGAGGAGGAGCGGCACCTGGCCTTCAACCGCCAGAGCGTGGGCAAGCGCGCCGCCATCGTGGCGGCCGGGCCGGCCGCGAACCTGCTGCTTGCCGTGCTGCTGTATGCGCTGGTCAACTGGAGCGGCGTCCAGGAGCCGCGCGCCGTGCTCGCCAGTCCGGCCGCGGGCACCGTGGCGGAACAAGCGGGGCTGCGCGGCGGCGAGCTGGTGCTCGGCCAGGCGCTGGGGAAGGGCGAGACCGAGCCGGTGCGCTCCTTCGAGGACCTGCGCTGGGCGCTGGCGCGTGGTGCGCTCGACGGGGAGGACGTGCGGCTCCTGCTGCAGCCGCGCCCGGGCGCTGCCGAGCGCGAGGTGGTGCTGCCCCTGTCGCAGGTGGACGCGCGCCGCGCGGACGCGCAGCTGTTTCGCGCCATCGGCATCGCCGCGCCCTGGACACGCCCGGTGCTGGGCGAGGTCATGGCCGGCTCGGCCGCCGAGCGTGCGGGCCTGCGCGCGGGCGACCTGGTGCTGCGGGTGGGCGCCACCGACATCACGGACGGCCCGCAGCTGCGCGAGGCCATTCGCCGCTCGGTGCAGGACGGCGCCGCGCTGACCCAACCCTGGCGCATCGAGCGCGACGGCCGTCTGCTGGAACTGGCGGTCACGCCCGAGGTGGTGGCCGGAGAGAGCGGGCCGGTCGGGCGCATCGGCGCCTACGTGGGCGAGCCGCCAGAGATGGTGCTGGTGCGCCACGGGCCGGTCGAGGGCCTGGTCAAGGGCGTGGAGCGCACCTGGCAGGTCTCGGCGCTCACCCTGCGCATGATGGGTCGCATGGTCATCGGCCAGGCCTCGATCAAGAACCTGAGCGGGCCGCTGACGATCGCCGACTACGCGGGGCGCTCGGCCAGCCTGGGCCTGGTGCAGTACCTGGGCTTTCTGGCGCTGATCAGCGTCAGCCTGGGGGTGCTGAACCTGTTGCCGCTGCCGGTCCTCGATGGCGGGCACCTGATGTATTATCTTTGGGAGGGACTGACCGGGCGGGGCGTCTCCGAGGCCTGGATGGAGCGCCTGCAGCGCGGCGGCGTCGCGTTGCTGTTTGCGATGATGTCCATTGCCCTGTTCAACGACTTCACCCGGCTCTTTGGCTAATCCGTGCCGCAGCTGCCCACCCAGCGCCGGCCAAGGCTTCACTTCTTCTCCTCACTCATGAGAAAAACAACCAATCGCCTGGGCGTGCGCGCGGCTGCGGCTGGC
>NZ_ALEE01000793.1 GCF_000282995.1 Melaminivora alkalimesophila | reverse complement strand
CGGCTGCCGCGGCGCTTGCCCTCGCCGCCAATGCGGCCTGGGCCCTGGCGCCCTTCAAGGTGCAGGACATCCGCGTGGAGGGCCTGCAGCGGGTGGAGCCCGGCACCATCTTCGCGTCGCTGCCGCTGCGCGTGGGCGACGAATACAACGACGAGAAGGGCGCCGCCGCCATCCGCGCGCTGTTCGCGCTCGGGCTGTTCAAGGACGTGCGCCTGGAGGCGTCCGGCAACGTGCTGGTGGTGGTGGTCGAGGAGCGGCCAACCATTGCCGACGTGGATTTCGCCGGTACCAAGGAATTCGACAAGGACACGCTGAAAAAAGCCATGCGCGACGTCGGCCTGACCGAGGGCCGGCCCTTCGACAAGGCGTTGGCCGACCGTGCCGAGCAGGAGTTGAAGCGCCAGTACATCAACCGCAGCCTCTACGGCGCCGAGGTGGTGACGACGGTGACGCCCATCGAGCGCAACCGCGTCAACCTCACTTTCACCGTGACCGAGGGCGAGCCGGCCAAGATCCGCGAGATCCGCATCGTCGGCAACCAGGCTTTCAGCGAATCCACGCTCAAGGGCCTGTTCGAGCAGGACACGGGCGGCTGGCTGAGCTGGTACACCAAGTCCAACCGCTATTCGCGCTCCAAGCTCAACGCCGACCTGGAGGCGCTGCGCTCGTACTACCTGGCGCGTGGCTACCTCGAGTTCCGCATCGACTCCACCCAGGTGGCGATCTCGCCGGACAAGCAGGACATCTCCATCACGATCAACGTGAGCGAGGGCCCGAGCTACGTGGTCTCGGGCGTGAAGCTGGAGGGCAACTACCTGGACCGTGAGGACGAGTTCAAGTCCTTCGTCACCATCCGCCCGGGCGAGCCCTACAACGCCGACCGCGTCGCCGAGACCACCAAGGCCTTCACCGACCACTTCGGTAACTTCGGCTTCGCCTTCGCGCGCGTGGAGGCGGTGCCGGAGATCGACCGCGAGCACAACCGCGTGGCGCTGGTGCTGCGCGCCGAGCCCTCGCGCCGCGCCTACGTGCGCCGCATCAACGTCTCGGGCAACAACCGCACGCGCGACGAAGTCATCCGCCGCGAATTCCGCCAGTTCGAGGCCTCCTGGTACGACGGCGACAAGATCAAGCTCTCGCGCGACCGGGTGGACCGCCTGGGCTTCTTCACGGAAGTGAACGTCGAGACGCAGGAGGTGCCGGGCGCGCCCGACCAGGTGGACCTGGTCGTGAACGTGCAGGAAAAGCCCACCGGCTCGCTGCAGCTGGGCGCGGGCTTTTCCAGCGCCGAGAAGATCTCGCTGTCGTTTGGCATCAAGCAGGAAAACGTCTTCGGCTCGGGCAACTACCTGGGCATCGACGTGAACACCAGCAAGTACCGCCGCACGCTGGTGTTCTCCACCACCGACCCGTACTTCACCCAGGACGGCGTCTCGCGCACGCTCGACCTGTACTACCGCACCGCCAAGCCCTACGAGGACCAGGGGGGCAACTACGAGCTGGTGACGGCCGGCGCGAGCGTGCGCTTCGGCGTGCCCTTCAGCGAGGTCGACACGGTGTTCTTCGGCGGTGGCGCCGAGCAGACGCGCATCAAGGCCGGCACCAACATCCCGGCGGCCTACCTGTCCTACGCCGAGAAGTTCGGCAGCAGCAGCGTGGCCGTGCCGCTGACCATCGGCTGGTCGCGCGATGACCGCGACAGCGCGCTGGCGCCCAACTCGGGCCGCTACCAGCGTCTGAACTCCGAGTGGTCGATCGCCGGCGATGCGCGCTATGTGCGCGCCAACTACCAGTACCAGCAGTACGTGCCGCTCAACAAGAAGTTCACGCTGGCCTTCAACGGCGAGCTGGGCGTGGGCAAGGGCATGAACGGCCGGCCCTTCCCGGTGTTCAAGAACTTCTACTCGGGCGGCCTGGGCTCGGTGCGCGGCTTCGACCAGGGCACGCTCGGGCCCCGCGACGTGACCGGCGCCTCGCTGGGCGGCCCCAAGAAGATCACGCTCAACGCCGAGCTGATCGCTCCCTTCCCCGGTGCCGGCAACGACCGCACCCTGCGCTGGTTCGGCTTCGTGGACGCCGGCAACGTCTACGGCGAGAACGAGAAGTGGGAATTCAGCGAGCTGCGCGCCTCTGCCGGCCTCGGCCTGAGCTGGATCTCGCCGCTCGGCCCGCTGCGTATCGCCTACGCCCACCCGGTGCGCAAGTTCGCGGGCGATAGAATCCAGAAACTGCAATTCCAGATCGGAACATCCTTCTAATGAAATCGCTTGTTCGTCATTTCCCGCTGGCCGTGCTGGCAGCGGCACTGGCCACCGTCGCCGTGCCGGCCCAGGCACAGGCCGAGGAATTCAAGGCCGGCTTCGTCAACACCGATCGGGTGTTCCGCGAGGCCAACTCCGCCAAGGCCGCCCAGGCCAAGCTGGAGCAGGAGTTCTCGCGCCGCGAGAAGGAGCTCGTGGACCAGGGCAACGCCCTGAAGGCCGCGACCGAGAAATTCGAGCGCGAGGCCCCGACCATGGCCGAGAGCCAGCGCATCCAGCGCCAGCGCCAGCTGGTCGAGCAGGACCGCGACTTCCAAAGAAAGCGCCGCGAGTTCCAGGAGGACCTGAGCGCTCGCAAGAACGAGGAACTGGCCCAGGTGCTCGAGCGCGCCAACCGCGTGGTCAAGCAAGTCGCCGAAGCCGAGAAGTACGACGTGATCCTGCAGGAAGCCGTGTACGTCAATCCCAAGCACGACATCACGGACAAGGTCATCAAGGCCATGAACGCTTCCGCCGGCAACGGCGGCAAGTGATCGGGTAGCGCGTCGGCCGCCAGGGCGAGGGATGGACGGCGCGTGAGCCTGCGTTTGGGAGCCATCGTCGATGCACTGGGCGGCGAGCTGCATGGAGCGCACCCGGACGCAGAAGTCGCCCGCATCGCACCGCTGGAATCGGCCGGCGAGGACGCGCTTTCCTTCCTGAGCAACCCGCGCTACCAGGCGCAGCTGGCCGACTCGCGCGCCGCCTGCGTGATCGTGGCGCCGGCGCTGCGCGAGGCGGCGCTGGCGCGCGGCGCCTGCATCGTGGCGCCCGACCCCTACGTGTATTTTGCGCGCGTGACGCAGCTGTGGGCGCGCGCGCACGGGCAGGGGCCGGCGCGCGGCATCCATCCGAGCGCGGTGGTGCACGAAGAGGCGCAGGTGCATCCCACGGCCTGGGTCGGTCCGCTGTGCGTGGTCGAGCGCGGCGCAGTCATCGGTGCGCACACGCAGCTCAAGTCGCGCGTGACCGTGGGCGAGCGCTGCGTGCTGGGTGAGCGCTGCATAGTGCACCCGGGGGTGGTGATCGGCGCCGACGGCTTCGGCTTCGCGCACGAGCGCGGCGAATGGATCAAGATCGAACAGCTGGGCGCGGTGCGCATCGGCGACGACGTGGAGATCGGCGCCAACACCTGCATCGACCGCGGCGCGCTGGACGACACCGTGATCGAGGACGGCGTCAAGCTCGACAACCTGATCCAGATCGCGCACAACGTGCACATCGGCCGGCACACCGCCATGGCCGGCTGCTCGGCCGTGGCCGGCAGCACCAGGATCGGGGCGCATTGCACCATCGCCGGCGCCGCTTCGATCGTCGGGCACCTGCAGTTGGCGGACAATGTGCACATTTCCACCAACACGGTGGTGACGCACTCGATCTCGCGCCCGGGCCAGTACACGGGCGTGTTCCCCATGGACGAGAATGCCCAGTGGGAAAAGAACGCCGCCACGCTGCGCCAGCTCCACCGCCTGCGCGAGCGCATCCGGGCTCTCGAACAGAAAACACAAGGCGGCTAGGGCCGCGAAAACAATGATGGACATCCACCAAATCCTCAAGCTCCTGCCGCACCGCTATCCCTTCCTGCTGGTGGACCGGGTGGTCGAGCTCGAGCGCGGCAAGCGCATCCAGGCGATCAAGAACGTCACCATCAACGAGCCGTTCTTCACCGGGCATTTCCCGGCGCGGCCCGTGATGCCGGGCGTGCTGATGCTCGAGGCGCTCGCCCAGGTGGCGGGCCTGCTGTCCTTCGACATGATGGGCGAGGCCCCGGGCGACGACAAGGTGTTCTACTTTGTCGGGATCGACGGGGCGCGTTTCAAGCGCCCCGTGGAGCCGGGCGACCAGCTGATCCTGGAGATCGAGCTGGACCGCATCAAGGGCGGTATCTACAAGTTCAAGGGCGTGGCGCGCGTGGGCGACAGCATGGCCTGCGAGGCCGAGATCATGTGCACCATGCGCACGGTGGCCTGAGCCGGCGCGTGAGTCTGATCCATCCCACCGCCCTCGTCGATCCGGCGGCCGAGCTGGCCGACTCGGTCGCGGTCGGCCCCTACGCCGTCATCGGCCCGCGGGTGCGCATCGGCGCGCGCACGCAGGTGGGTGCGCATTGCGTGATCGAGGGCGACACCCGGATCGGCGAGGACAACCGCATCTTCCAGTTTGCCTCGCTGGGCGCCGCCCCGCAGGACAAGAAGTACGCGGGCGAGCCGACCCGGCTGGAGATCGGCGACCGCAACACCATCCGCGAATTCTGTACCTTCAACACCGGCACCGTGCAGGACGCCGGCGTGACGCGCGTCGGCAGCGACAACTGGATCATGGCCTACGTGCACGTGGCGCACGATTGCGTGGTCGGCGACCAGACGGTGCTCGCCAACAACGCGACGCTCGCCGGCCACGTGCAGGTGGGCGACCACGCCATCATCGGCGGCCTGACGGGCGTCCACCAGTTCTGTCGCATCGGCGCGCATGCCATGGTCGGCTTCGGCAGCCACGTCTCCCAGGACGTGACCCCGTTCACCATGGTGGATGGCAACCCGCTGGGTGCGCGTGGCCTCAACACCGAGGGCCTGCGCCGGCGCGGCTTCTCGCCGGCGCGGGTGGCGGCGCTCAAGCGGGCCTACCGGCTGCTCTATCGCCAGGGCCTGACGCTGGAGGCGGCGCTGGCGGCGCTGGATGCGCTCGCGGCCGAAGGCGGCGAGGGCGCGGGCGACGTGCGGGCGCTGCGGGATTTCGTCGCCGCATCGCGCCGCGGGATCGCGCGCTGAGGCGCGGGGCAGGGCCATGCAGCATCCGCCGCGCGTTGTCATGGTGGCCGGCGAGACCTCGGGCGACCTGCTCGCGGGGTTGTTGCTCGATGGCCTGCGGGCGCAGTGGCCGCAGGTTGCCAGCATGGGGATCGGCGGTCCGCGCATGGCCGAGCGCGGCTTCGACGCCTGGTGGCCGAGCGAGCGCCTGGCGGTGCACGGCTACAGCGTGGAGCTGGTGCGCCGGCTGGCGGGCATCCTGCGGATCCGCAGGCAGCTGCGCGCGCGCCTGCTGGGGGGCGACCGCCCGGACGTGTTCATCGGCGTGGACGCACCCGACTTCAACCTGGGGCTGGAGGCCGAGTTGCGCGCGGCCGGCATCCGCACGGTGCATTTTGTCTGTCCGTCGATCTGGGCCTGGCGGGCCGAGCGCATCGCGAAGATCCGCGCCGCCTGCGACCACGTGCTGTGCCTCTTCCCTTTCGAGCCGGAGCTGCTGGCGCGCCACGGCATCGGCGCGAGCTACGTGGGCCATCCGCTGGCCCGCGTGATCCCGCTCGAGCCCGACCGGCTGGCGGCGCGGCGCGCGCTGGGCCTGCAGCCCGAAGACGAGGTGCTTGCCATCCTGCCCGGCAGCCGCTCGGCCGAGGTGGCCTACATCGCGCCGCCGTTCTTCGAGGCGGCAGCCCGCATCCTGCGCGCACGCCCGCGCCTCAAGATCCTCGTGCCGGCGGTCCCGGCGCTGCAGGGGCGCGTCGCACGGGCCGCACGGGAGGCAGGCCTCGACGACGCGGCCACGACCGTCCTGGCGGGGCAGTCGCACGCGGCGCTGGCGGCCTGTGACTGCACGCTGATCGCCAGCGGCACGGCGACGCTGGAGGCCGCACTGTTCAAGCGCCCGATGGTGATCGGCTACCGCATGCATCCCTGGAGCTGGCGGCTCATGCGCCGCAAGCAGCTGCAGCCGTGGGTCGGGTTGCCGAACATCCTGTGCGGCGAGTTCGCCGTTCCGGAACTGCTGCAGGATGCGGGCACGCCAGAGGCGCTGGCTGCGGCGGTGCTCGGCTGGCTCGATGCGCGCCAGGGCGATCCGGCGCGCATCGCCGCGCTGGAAGCGCGCTTCACGGAACTGCACCACGAATTGCGGCGCGACACCCCGCGCCTGGCCGCCGATGCGATCCGCACGCT
>NZ_ALEE01000792.1 GCF_000282995.1 Melaminivora alkalimesophila | reverse complement strand
CCAGCGGGGAGCAGTCGTAATCGCGCTGCGAGCGCAGCCCCACGCGGATCTGTCCATCCTCGGCCACGGTCCACATCAGGGCGAAGCCGCCGTACCGGCGCGAGACGATGTCGCCCACCAGGCTGTGGAAGGCGCCCGGCCCATCGAAGGCCTCGCGGACTCCAAGACGTTGGGTGCCGCCCGGCGCGAACGGCTGTACGACCAGATCCGCGCGCAGGCGCTGTGCTGCAGCATCGCGCAGGCCAGCGTCGAGGAAATCGACCGGCTGAACATCCTGCAGGCGACGATGCTTGCCATGCAACGCGCCGTCGAGGGGCTGCGGCTGCGCCCGGGCCGTGTGCTCGTCGATGGCAACCGCCTGCCGGTGCTGCGCCTGCCGGCCGAAGCCATCGTGCGCGGCGATGCGCGCGTCGCAGCCATCGCCGCCGCCTCGATCCTCGCCAAGGTCACACGCGACCGCTGGTGCGCCGAACTCCACGAGCGCCACCCCGAGTACGGCTTTGCCACCCACAAGGGCTATGGCACCGCCGCCCACCTGCAGGCGCTGGCGCTGCACGGCGCCTGCCCGCAGCACCGACGCTCCTTCGCGCCAGTGGCGCGCGCCCTGGCCGCCTCGCCCACACCCACCGCCGCATGAATTCCGGCCACACCCCCTTGCAGTCCATCCAGTCGGCCGCCAACCCGCTGGTCAAGGACCTGCGCCGGTTGGCGCACGACAGCACCGCCTACCGCCGCCAGGGACGCGTGTGGGTGGAAGGCGAACACCTGTGCAGCGCGGCGCTGCTGCGCGGCCGGGTGCCGTCGATGGCGGTGTTTTCGCAGGCCGGCTGGGAGCGGGCGCAGCCGGCGCACCGCCAGGCGGCCGCCCGCAACGTCGTGGTCGCAGACGCCCTGTGGAGCGCCATCAGCGCGCTGGAGTCACCTGCGCACATGGGCTTCGTGCTGGAGCTGCCGGCCGCGGTCGAACTCGTCGCCGACGCGCCGACGGTGGTGCTCGACCGGCTGCAGGATGCGGGCAACGTGGGCTCGATCCTGCGCAGCGCCGCGGCCTTCGGCTTCTCGCAGGTGGCCGCCATCCGCGGCACCGCCGGGCTGTGGTCGCCCAAGGTGCTGCGCGCCGGCATGGGCGCGCATTTCGGGCTGCGATTGGTGGAGGGACTGGACGAGGCGGCGTTGCTGGAGGCACTGGAGCTTCCGCTGCTGGTCACCAGCTCCCACCAGGGCGAGTACCTGCACCGCGCCAGCCTGCCCTGGCCTTGCGCCTGGGTGCTGGGCCATGAAGGGCAGGGCGTCTCCGCCGTGCTGGAGCAGCGTGCCGCGCAGCACATCCGCATCATCCAGCCGGGCGGCGAGGAGTCGCTGAACGTGGCCGCGGCCGCAGCGATCTGCCTGCACGCAAGCGCCGCCGGCGTCCATTGAAGCCGCGGCGCCCGCGCCCGCGCGTCGAGTCAATAGCGGTAGATCGCTGCCAGGCCCGAATCCACGGGCATGCGCTCGGCGGGCACCACCACCACCTCGCCGCCGTTGCGCAGCACCAGCTCGGCCACGTCGTCGAGCAGATCGTCCACCTCGGGATTGGCCAGCTCGTCGTATTCCACGCGCCCGCTCGCGGCGTCAATGCGCCCCGGAATGCGCCGCTCGGCCTCGACCAGCAGGGCCTCCACCCGCCCCTCGCGCGCGCCCTGGACGATCGAGGCGAGGTCGCTGTCGGCCTGCGAGCGCCCCGAGGCCGCGCCGTAGCGGTCCACCAGCTCGGCCAGGCGCTGCAGGTACAGCGGCTCGACCAGTTCCCACGCGCGCTCGCGCAGCTGCTCGATGCTGAGCGTTTGCGCGCTGGCGCCGATGCCCACGTCCAGCAGGTTCGGGTTGTGGCTCACGGCGCGAAACAGGCTCTCGTTCTGCGGCAGCGCCGCGAGGATGACCGGCGCCTTGCGTGCCGGGTGGGTGTGGTGGTCGAGCAGCGCGCGGTCCACGGCACGCATGAATTTCTCGGCGTCCGCATCGCTCAGGTTGGTATTGTCCGTGCCCAGCACCTCGCTGGCCCGACGCGGCACGCCGTCGGCGAGTTCCACTTGCCTGAGGCCGTAGCGGTTGCCCTCGTACAGCGAGACGCTGTCGCGGCTGATCTCCAGGACCTGGTAGTCGCCGGCCGACTGCAGGGTGCGCAAGAGCGGCTTGAGGTGGAAGCTGTCGGCGACGATCGCCAGGTTCGGCATGGGGCGCAGCACCTGGTAGGCACGGAAGAAGCCCGGGGCGCTCAGGCAGACCAGCCCGTCCGTGGTGTAGCGCCAGAAACGGTCGTCGGACGCCAGCCGGCGCAGCGGCGCCAGCAGGGGCTCGATCTCCTGGGCCGAGTACTGGCGCGCCAGCGAGGCTTCCAGCTCCTTGAGCAGGTTGCCGAACTGGATCGGGTCACCGGCGTTGTCGGGGTGGGTGCGGTGCGTGCGCTGGTAGAGCGAGACGCAGGGCGCCTGGGGGTTGAAAAGCGCTCCGCTCGCGAAATCCCGGGGCAACGAATCCATTCTTGGTCCTCCTGAACAGCAAAGTGAAAAGACCAGGGTACCGTACCACCTCTGCAGCGAGCGCCCTGTAGGCGCAAGGCTGCTGGGACGGTGCCGGGATTGGGCCAGGGGGCGGGGGCGAGGAAAGGACGCCGAGGCAGGAGCGGCCGATTGCCTGTCGCAAGCGACCCGCCGACCCACACAGACAAAAAAACCCCGCTACCGTTTTGGTAGCGGGGTTTCCTTGTGGTGCCTGGTGCCGGAGAGAGGAATCGAACCCCCGACCTTCTCATTACGAATGAGCTGCTCTACCGACTGAGCTACTCCGGCGAAGTCTCCGATTATATACCGCCTTGCGGGTCGTTATGGTAGCTCGTCACGCGCTCGACCTCGTTTTTCGAGCCCAGGATCACGCTCACACGCTCGTGCAGTTGCGTGGGCTGCACATCCAGGATGCGCTGGCGGCCGTTCGTGGCGCTGCCGCCGGCCTGCTCGACCAGCCAGCCCATGGGGTTGGCCTCGTACATCAGGCGCAGCTTGCCCGGCTTGTTCGGTTCGCGCTTGTCCCACGGGTACATGAAGATGCCGCCGCGCATCAGGATGCGATGCACGTCGGCCACCATGCTGGCGATCCAGCGCATGTTGAAATTCTTGCCGCGCGGGCCGGTCTCGCCCGCCAGGCACTCGTCGATGTAGCGGCGCACCGGCTCGTCCCAGTGGCGCATGTTGCTCATGTTGATGGCGAACTCTTTGGTGTCTTCGGGGATGCGGATGTTCTCGCGCGTGAGCACGAAGGAGCCCTGCTCGCGGTCCAGCGTGAACATGGCGACGCCGTCCCCCACCGTGAGCACCAGCGTAGTCTGCGGGCCGTAGATGCAGTAGCCGGCGGCGACCTGGGCCGAGCCCGGCTGCAGGAAATCCTCCACCTGCACGCCGGGGTGGCCCTCGGGTTTTTTCAGCACGCTGAAGATGGTGCCGATGCTCACGTTCACGTCGATGTTCGACGAGCCATCGAGTGGATCGAACAGCATCAGGTATTCGCCCTGCGGATAGCGGTTGGGCACCACATAGATGCCCTCCATCTCCTCGCTGGCCATGGCCGCCAGATGGCCGCCCCATTCGTTGGCCTCGATCAGTGTCTCGTTGGCGATGATGTCCAGCTTCTTTTGCACCTCGCCCTGCACGTTCTGGGTGCTGGCCGTGCCCATCACGTCGCCCAGGTCGCCCTTGTTCACGGCCAGGCTGATGCGCTTGCAGGCGCGCGCCACCACCTCCAGCAGCAGGCGCAGCTGCGGCGGGATACGGCCGTGCACGCGCTGCTGTTCGACCAGGTAGCGGGTGAAGCTGATGCGTTCGGTCATGAAGGAGCCTCCTTGGTTGCTTGCTTTGGGTTCTGCGGCCCGGGTCGGTGCGTGCCTCACTGGCCGCCGAGGGCGCGCGTGACGACCTCGCGCACGTCGTTCGACAACCCATCGTGGCCGGCGACGCGTTCGATGGCCGCGCGCGCGGCAGCGCGATACGGCTCGGCCAGCCGCGCCCAGCGGTCGAGCGAGCGCGCGAGGCGGGCGGCGACCTGGGGGTTCAGGGCATCGAGGGCCAGCACCTGCTCGGCCCAGAAGGCATAGCCGGCGCCGTCGGCGCGGTGAAAACCTCCCGGGTTGGCGTTGCAGTAGCTGAAGACCACGCTGCGCGCGCGGTTCGGGTTGCGCAGCTGGAAGTCCGGGTGCTGCATGAGCTGGCGCACGGCCGGCAGGGCGCGGCCGCCCCGGTCCGGGGCGCTGGCCTGCAGGGCGAACCACTTGTCGATGACGAGCGCGTCGCCCCGGAACAGCGCATGGAAGCGTTCGAGCGCGGGTTGGGCCAGCTCGTGGCCACAGACGACCAGGGCCGATAGGGCATTGAAGCGGTCGGTCATGTTGCCGGCGTCCTTGAAACGCTGGTAGGCCTTGCCCGGCCAGACCGGGTCGCCCTCCTGGCAGGCCGCCAGGCAGAGCATTGCCAGCGCCGTGCCGGCCAGGGCGCGCCGCCCGGCCGACAGCGGATCGGGGCGGTAGGCGCCGGTGTCGCGGTGGGCTTCCCAGGCAGCCGCCCAATCCCCGCGCAGCGCCGTGGCGAGTTCCAGGCGCATCGCCTCGCGCAGCGCGTGGATGCGCTGGGGATCGACCTCGTCGAGCTGCTCGGCGATGTAGGTCTCGGAGGGCACCGTCAGCACCAGGTCCTTGAAGGCCGGATCCAGCTGTGGGTGGTTGAGTACCGCACGCAGTGCCTCCACCAGCGCAGGCGGCAGCAGCGGCCCGGCCGGCTTGCTGTCGTCGGCGCCCAGCTGGCGCAAGGCAGCGCGCAGCATCAGGCGCTGGCCCGCCTCCCAGCGGTTGAAGGCGTCGCCGTCGTGCGCCAGCATGAGCAGCAGGTCTTCGTCGCTGTAGTCGCATTCCAGGAGGACGGGGGCGCTGAAGCCGCGCAGCAGGGACGGCACCGGCGGCTCGGGCACGTTGACGAAGCGCAGGCTCTGGCGCGCCTCGGCGAGCACCACGGTGCGCTCGGTTGCGCCGGCCTCGGGCTCGCCCTCCAGCTGCAGGGGCAGGGCGCGACCGTCGGGCGCGAGCAGCCCAAGCGCCACGGGAATCACGAAGGGCTGCTTGTCCGGCTGGCCGGGTGTGGGCGCGCAGCTTTGCGACAACGTCAGCGTGTAGATCTGGCTCTGGGCATCGTAGCTGCCCTCGGCGCGCACGCGCGGTGTGCCGGCCTGCGAATACCAGCGCTTGAACTGGTCGAGGCGCCGGGCCAGTTCGCTGTCCGGATTGGCGTCGGCCATGGCCTGGGCGAAGTCGTCGCAGGTCACAGCCTGGCCGTCGTGGCGCTCGAAGTACAGCTTCATGCCGCGCGCGAAGCCCTCGCGCCCGACGAGGTTGTGCTGCATGCGCACCACCTCGGCGCCCTTCTCATAGATGGTGACGGTGTAGAAGTTGTTGATCTCGACGTAGCTGTCGGGGCGCACCGGATGCGCCTGGGGGCCGGCGTCCTCCGGGAACTGCACGGTGCGCAGCACGCGCACGTCCTCGATGCGCTTGACGGCGCGCGCCGAAGGGCTGCCCGCCATGTCCATGGAGAATTCCTGGTCCCGGAAGACCGTCAGGCCCTCCTTCAGGCTGAGCTGGAACCAGTCGCGGCAGGTGACGCGGTTGCCCGTCCAGTTGTGGAAGTATTCGTGGCCGACCACCGATTCGATGTGGGCGAAGTCGGTATCGGTGGCGGTGGCGGGGCTGGCGAGCACGTACTTCGTGTTGAAGATGTTCAGGCCCTTGTTCTCCATCGCGCCCATGTTGAAGTCGCTGGTGGCGACGATCATGAAGCGTTCCAGGTCGAGTGGCAGGCCAAAGCGCGCCTCGTCCCAGGCGATGGAAGCCATGAGGGAGTTCATGGCGTGCTCGGTCTTGTGCAGGTCGCCGGCGCGCACCCAGACCTGCAGCAGGTGTTCGGCTCCGCTGCGGCTTTTGATCTTCTGCTCGCGCGCCACCAGCTTGCCGGCCACGAGAGCGAACAGGTAGCTGGGCTTTCTGTGCGGATCGTGCCAGCGCGCGAAGTGGCGGCCGTCCTCCAGCTCGCCGGATTCCACCAGGTTGCCGTTACTCAGCAGCACCGGATAGGCCGCCTTGTCCGCGCGCAGCAGCACGCTGTAGGTGGCCATCACGTCCGGGCGGTCAAGGAAGTAGGTGATGCGCCGAAAGCCCTGGGCCTCGCACTGCGTGAAGAAGGTGCCCTCGCTCACGTACAGGCCAGAGAGCTGGGTGTTCTTGTCGGGCGCGCAGGTGGTGAAGATCTCCAGCTCGAAGGGCTCGTCGCCCTCGGGCAGGTTCTCCAGCACGAGCTGGCCGCCGTCCATCTTGAACGAGGTGCCGGCGCCGTTGACCAGCACGCGCGCCAGGTTCAGCTCCTCGCCATCCAGGCGCAGGGCCTGCGCCGGCACTTGCGGATTGCGGCGCAGGCGCATCTTGTTGAGCACACGCGTCTTGGCCGGGTCCAGGTCGAACGTGAGCTCCACCGTGTCGATCCAGTACGCCGGCGGGGCGTAGTCCTGGCGGTGGATGGCGGTGGCTTGTCCTTCTCTCATCATCATGGCGAATGCTTTCCAGCCCGTGCGGACACGGGGATTTCAGAGGCCTTGCTTGAGCGCGGCCTCGATGAACACGTCCAGGTCACCGTCCAGCACCTTCTGCGTGGCGGAGACCTCGACCTCGGTGCGCAGGTCCTTGATGCGGCTGTTGTCCAGGACGTAGGAGCGGATCTGGTGGCCCCAGCCGACGTCGGTCTTGGTGTCCTCCAGGGCCTGCTGCTCCTGCAGGCGCTTGCTCATCTCGAGTTCGTAGAGCTTGGAGCGCAGGCGCTGCCAGGCCACGTCGCGGTTGCTGTGCTGGCTGCGCCCGTCCTGGCACTGCACCACGATGCCCGTGGGAATGTGCGTCAGGCGCACGGCCGAGTCGGTCTTGTTCACGTGCTGGCCGCCCGCGCCGGAGGCGCGGTAGGTGTCGGTGCGCACGTCGGCCGGGTTGATGTCGATCTCGATGGAGTCGTCGATCTCCGGGTACACGAACAGCGAGGCGAACGAGGTGTGGCGACCGCCCGAGGAGTCGAAGGGACTCTTGCGCACCAGGCGGTGCACGCCGGTCTCGGTGCGCAGCAGGCCGTAGGCGTACTCGCCCTCGATATGGATGGTGGCACTCTTGATGCCGGCCACGTCGCCCGGCGTTTCCTCGTCGACCGTCGCCTTGAAGCCCTTCCGCTCGGCGTACTTCAGGTACTGGCGCAGCAGCATGCCGGCCCAGTCGCAGGCCTCGGTGCCGCCGGCGCCGGCCTGGATGTCGATGTAGCAGTTGAGCGGATCGGCTTCGCGGCTGAACATGCGGCGAAATTCCAGATCCTCGATGAGCGGCAGCAGCTTGGCCGTCTCGGCCTCGATGGTGGCAAGGCCCGCCTCGTCGCCTTCCTCGCGGCTCATCTCGTAGAGCTCGAAGTTGTCGGCCAGCTCGGTGGTGAGCTTCTGCAGCGTCAGCACCACGGCGTCGAGCGACTTCTTCTCCTTGCCCAGCTCCTGGGCTTTCTTCGGGTCGTTCCAGACGTTCGGGTCTTCGAGCGAGGCGTTGACCGTGCGCAAGCGTTCGTACTTGGCATCGTAGTCAAAGATACCTCCGTAACTCTTGGGTGCGCTCGATCAGGTCTTCGAGGGTGTTGCCGATCTGGTTGATGCGTTCTGCTTCCATGGTCCATCCGTCCTGTAGGTGTTTCTGGCGAAATAACCGGCGATTTTCGCATGGGGTGCGGTGACGCGCCCGGCCCAGGGGCTCGGCGCACGGGCTCCGGGGCGCTGCGGGGCAGGTGTCAGGCGGGGCCGGCCACGAAATCCTCGATACGCTGCGCCACCACCTGCGGCTGGTCGTGGTGCAGCATGTGGCCCGCGTCCTGCACCACTGCCGTGCGCACGTCGCGCACGTGCCCCAGGCGCTGGTGGTATTCGTCCAGCGTGTACTTGCCCTTCCACCACTGTCCCAGGCTGTCGCTGTCCGACTGCACGGACAGCACGGGGGCGCCGATGGCCGCGTACAGGGCCAGCGCCTCGTCCACGCGGTAGAGCTGGGGGTTGACAATCTTGTGGGCGTCGTCGCCCAGGATGGCCCAGCGGCCGTCCGGGCCGAGGGCGGCCCACTCGCGTGCCAGCCAGGCGGCCTTGTCGGCGGGCAGGCGGGGGTTGGTCTTCCTCAGGCGCTGGGCGACGCCGTCGACGTCGCCATAGGTCTTCAGGGCGAGTTCGCCGCGCTCGTGCCGGCGGATCTCGTCCATCCACTGCGCGTAGCGCCCGGGCGCCTGCTCCGGCCGGGTGGCAGGCAGCCCGAAGCCTTCCAGATTGACCAGGCGCCGGATGCGCGCCGGGCGGATCCCGGCGTAGAACATGGCGATGTTGCCGCCCATGCTGTGGCCCACCAGGTCCACGGGGGCGGCGCCTGCGTAGTGGTCGAGCAGCTGGTCCAGGTCGGCCAGGTAGTCGGCGAACACGTAATGGTCGCAGGGCGCGGCGGGCCGGGTGTGGCCGAAGCCGCGCCAGTCGGGGGCAAGGATCCGGCGGCTGCCGAAGAAGGCCTCGCCGAAGGCGTCGACCACGAACTGCCAGGACGCCCCCACGTCCATCCAGCCGTGCAGCAGCACCAGGGGGGGCTGCGTGGCAGCCTCGTCGCCCCAGGTGCGGACGTGGTAGTCGAGATTGCGGATGCGCACGGTCTCGGTGTGGGCGGTACGAAGCGGCTGGTACATGGCCCTGGATTATTCGCATTGCGCAGGTCGTGCCCAGTCATGCCTGGGACAGGGAGCGATCCGCACGCCGCCGACGGTCTTCGTAAACTCGGGCCCAACCCCATCGTCAGGATCCTGTCCCATGAACCCCATCTCCCTTGGCCAGAGCGATCTGCGCGTCACCCCCATCTGCCTGGGCACCATGACCTTCGGCGAGCAGGTGAGCGAGCAGGATGCACATGCCATCCTGGACCGTGCCGTCGAGCGTGGCGTGAATTTTCTTGACACCGCGGAGATGTACGCGGTGCCGGCGCGCCAGGAGACCTGCGGCGCGACCGAAGCCATCCTGGGGCGCTGGTTTGCCGCGCGCCCGGGCATGCGCGAGCGCGTGGTGCTGGCCAGCAAGGTGGCGGGGCCGTCGCGCGGCATGCCGTGGATCCGTGAGGGCCAGGGGATGACCCCGGCCGACATCCTGGCGTCCTGCGAAGGCAGCCTGCGCCGCCTGCGGACGGACGTGATCGACCTCTACCAAATCCACTGGCCGGAGCGCCACGCGCCGGTCTTTGGCCAGCTCTACTACGATCCGGCGAAGGAAACCAGCCAGACCTCCATCCACGAGCAGCTCGAGGCCCTGGCGAAGCTGGTGCGCGCCGGCAAGGTGCGCCACATCGGCCTGTCCAACGAGACGCCCTGGGGCGTGCACGAATTCGTGCGCCTGGCCGACGCCCACGGCCTGCCGCGCGTAGCCTCGGTGCAGAACCCGTACTGCCTGATCAACCGCAGCTGGGACAACGCCATGGACGAGAGCTGCCACCGGCTGGGCGTGTCGCTGCTGGCGTATTCGCCGCTGGGCTTCGGCCTGCTCACGGGCAAATACGACCAGCACGCGCCCACCGATCCCGGCGCCCCCGAAGGTCGCATCGCGCGCTATGCATCGGTGCGCAAGCAGCGCTGGGGTCGCCCGGAAGCGCTGACCGCCGCGCGCCGCTACAACCGGCTGGCGCGCGAGCACGGCCTGACGCCGGTGCAACTGGCGCTGGCGTTCTGCTACCGCAGTTGGCGCGTGGCCAGCACGATCATCGGTGTGACTTCGCTGGCGCAGCTCGAGGAAAATCTGGATGCCTGGAGCGTGCAGCTGGCGCCCGAGCTGCTGGCGCAGATCGACGCCATTCGCTGGGAGCTGCGCGACCCGGCGCAATGAGCCCTCACCCCCGTTCCCGCCCAGAAGCATTGTCTTCAGACCGCACCATGGCCCGGAAACACAAGACCGTCCACGTCAGCGAGACGCCAGCCACGCAGATGCTGCGCGCGCACCGGGTGCCCTTCACCGAGCATCCCTACGACTACGTCGAGCACGGCGGCTCTGCGGAATCGGCGCGCCAGCTCGGACTGGATGAGCACATGGTCGTCAAGACCCTGGTGATGCAGGATCAGGACGCGCGCCCGCTGATCGTGCTGATGCACGGCGACCGGACCGTGTCCACCAAGAACCTGGCGCGCCAGATCGGGGCCAAGAGCGTCGAGCCCTGCACGCCCGAGGTGGCGCAGCGCCACAGCGGCTACCAGGTGGGAGGCACCTCGCCGTTCGGCACGCGCAAGGCGATGCCGGTGTTCATCGAGGAGAGCATCCTGGCCCTGCCGCGCATCGCGCTCAACGGCGGGCGGCGCGGCTACCTGGTGCAGCTCGATCCGCAGGTGTGCGTGCAGCTGCTGAGCGCCCGGCCGGTGCAGTGCGCGCTGGCACAATAGCCGGCAACTTTTTTCCGCAGGCCCTCGCCGCCCCGCACCACCCCTTTTTCCGACACCGTGCCGACCATCGTGCTCTCCCTTGCCGCCACTGTGGCCGCCTACCTGCTGGGTTCGCTCTCCTTTGCCGTGATCGTCAGCCGTGCCATGGGACTGTCGGATCCGCGCACCTATGGCAGCAGGAATCCGGGCGCGACGAACGTGCTGCGCTCGGGCAACAAGGCGGCGGCAGGGGTCACGCTGCTGTTCGATGCGCTCAAGGGCTGGCTGCCGGTGGTGCTGGTGCGCTGGTTCGGCGGGCCGTACGGGCTGGAGGAGGGCACCGTCGCGCTGGTGGCGCTGGCGGCCTTCCTGGGCCACCTGTGGCCGGTGTTCTTTCGCTTCGAAGGCGGCAAGGGCGTGGCGACCGCGGCCGGCGTGCTGCTGGGGATCAGCGGCTGGCTGGGCCTGGCGACGCTCGCGACCTGGCTGATCATCGCTTTCTTCTTTCGCTACTCCTCGCTGGCGGCGCTGGTCTCAGCCGTGTTCGCGCCGTTCTTCTACATCCTGGGCGGCGGGATGGCGTGGTATAGCGATGCGCGGATCGCGCTGGCCATCGCCGCCATGTCCGCCTTGCTGGTGTGGCGCCACAAGGACAACCTGCGCCGGCTGCTGGCCGGCACGGAGTCGCGCATCGGCGCGAAGAAGAAATAGCCCGCGCCCCGGGGCGCGTCAGCGCGCCAGAGAACGGCTGCGCTGCGCGGCGTACAGGCCGAGCCGGACCATGGCCCGGTGGTTCAGCTCCAGGCCGACCGCCGAGCGCGCCAGCGCGGATTGGATGCGCGCCCCGGGGTAGAGCGTGTGGTAGAGCTCGGGCACCGCGAGCGCCTCGCCCCGGGCGCTGAGCACGCTGGCCACCAGGGGGTGGTTGGCGCGCTCGCTGCGGCGCAGGACCACCGCCACCTCGCCGTTGTCCAGGCGCACGAAGGTGCCGGGCGGGCACAGGCCGATGGTGCGCACCAGCGTCAGGCTGACTTCGTCGCGGGTCTGCGCCTCGTGGCCGACGATGGCGCGCACCGAGTCCGTCGGGCTGCGTCCGGCGCGCGAACGCCGGGGGCTGATCATGGCGGCATAGCGGTCGATGGTGGCCAGCACGTGCGCCAGGCGGGCGCTGGGCGCCAGGGCGGCAAGCGACGGCGTGGCAGGCAGCGCGTCGTGGTGGCATCCGACCACGTCCAGCCACAGGGCCTCGTCGACCCCCAGTTGCTCCAGCAGCCGGCGGCCCGCCTGCG